>JBGTJM010000480.1:0-3312 GCA_041745115.1 Thermomicrobiales bacterium | reverse complement strand
CACTGCTCGCATTGGCGATGGCTGGTTTCCCTGGCGCCCGCCGGACGACATGATGAAAGGCTATGTCGACCGGTTGCGGCACTACACGGAAGAAGCGGGCCGCAGTTTTGACGAGATTGGAATCGAGCCGCAACTGAATGTTGGACGCGGCACTCCAGATGAGTGGCGTGAATTCATCGCGGGCTGGGATGCGCTGGGCGCAACGCATCTCTGCCTTGGAACGATGGGCAATGGCTTCAACAGTCCCAAACAGCACCTCGACGCGCTCGGGCGAGCGGCAGCAGAGCTTGGAATCTCCTGATCGTCCTCTTTAGCTCAGAAGCCAGCGGTACGGACGTTCGATCGTTGCGCTGAGGTGCTGCAGAAAACGGGCCGCTGGGGCACCGTCAACAACCCGATGATCGAACGTAAGGCTTAGCGTCATCATCTTGCGTATCTGTATCGCCTCGGAGTGCTCGTCGACGACTACAGGCTTCGCCAGGATTCTGCCGACACCAAGCACAGCGCATTCAGGCAGATTGATGATCGGTGTGAAGGCTTCGATACCGTACATCCCCAAATTCGTGAGCGTAAACGTTCCACCGGCCAGCTGTTCACGGCCAATGGTTCCGCTTCTGGTGGAATCGATAAGCTCCCGGCTCTGACGCGCGATCTCAAATACTGACAGATGGTCGGCCTCCGAAACGACCGGCACCAGCAGGCCGCGCTCGGTGTCCACAGCAAGACCAATGTTGATGTTGTCGTGCACCACAATTGCATCGGCTTCGATGGTTGCATTCATGTATGGATGTAATCTCAGCGTCAGAGCAGTGAGTCGGATGAGCAGGTCATTGAAGGATGGGACGAGTTCAGAACCGTTCACATCGTCGTCTTTGATGCGCTCGCGTAGAAGGACAAGCTCAGTGGCGTCGACTTCCGTCGTTAAGGTTACCGGTGCGGCGGTTCGAGCGCTCGCGGCCATTCTCTCGCTTGTGGCGCGACGAAAAACCGTCATGGGAGCGACATTTGATCCTTCCCCTGAGCTGGCTGCGAAGAGATCAGCGCGAACCACTCGCCCCGAGGGTCGGGTGCTCGGCACATCAGCGAGATCGAGGCCACTTTCTGCCGCTATTCGTTGAACTATCGGAGAAACCCGTCGCTTCACACCGTTGCTACTGGAGGCGGACGCTGCTGCTCGCACGTCCGCCTCTCGAATACGATTTCCGCGGCCGGTTCCCACAACCTTATTCAGATCGACACCCAGATCTGCCGCAATGCGCCGAGCACGTGGACTCACTGCAGCCGAGGACGAAGTCTGGGTATGGTGAGCATCCGTTGTTTCCAGGCCCGTTGGAGTCCCTCGTTCAGGTTCAGATGCTTGATGAAGTGTCCTGGAATGCAGAAGACTGGTCTCGGGCTGGATCTCGCCTGGCGCCAGAATGAATCCAAGTGTTGCACCTACAGGCACTTCGACGCCGACCGGTGCGTCAGGTGGAACGAAAACGATCCCTGAATCGAGAGCCTCGACTTCAGTGATCGCTTTGTCGCTCTCGACTGCCAGGAGCATTTCACCAGCTTCGACTGGTTCTCCAGTCGTCTTCAACCACTCGACGACGGTACCGGTTTCCATCGTCCAACCCAGGCGGGGCATTACTACTTCAATAGCCACGTGTTCGTCCTCGCATCATGAGATGTACCGCTATTCAGCCAGTAGTGCGCGAATTCCCTGCTCGATCTGTTCGCTGCTGAGCGTCACCAGCGATTCGAGCGCAGGCGAGTAGGGAACGGGAGTGAACAGGCCATTCAACCGATGGACCGGCGCATCGAGATCATCGAAGGCTTTTTCCATCGCCAGAGCAGATATTTCGGCCCCCATTCCACAGGGCTGGAAATCCTCATCGACTACGATGATCCTGCCGGTTTTTCTGAGAGACTCGAGAATGGTTTCCTCATCCATCGGGGCGATCGACCGGAGGTCGATGACCTCGAGAGAGATTCCCTCCTCGGCGAGCTTTTCGGCAACTTCGACGGTCTTCGGCACCATGGCGCCAATCGCGATGACCGTGGCATGCTCTCCTTCCCGCCGGATTGCTGCCTTCCCAAAGGGGATGACCTCGTCGACTTCTGGCTCCGGCACCGGGCCCTTGGCGTTCAAGAGCAACTTATGCTCGAGAAACAGCACGGGATCGTCGCCCCGCAGAGCGTTCTTAAGCAGGCCCTTCGCGTCTCGAGGCGTGGTGGGTACCACCACCCGAAAGCCGGGCAGATGAGCAAAGATTGGATAGTAGTTGCCTGAGTGGTGCGTGGCAGCGGAGCCGCCAATGCCGATGCAGCCTCTCAGCACGATTGGCATAGTGAGGCGGCCACTCGACATGTACTGGATCTTTGCCGTCTGGTTGATCATCTCCCCCAGGCCATCGAGAATGAAGTCGAAGAACATGAAGTCAACAACGGGCCGGGTACCGGTCATCGCCGCACCCGTGCACATTCCAATGAATCCCCTTTCGACTATTGGCGTATCTCTCAGTCGTTCCGGGCCATACTTCTCGTAGAGACCGAGGGTCGTGTTAAAGTTTCCGCCTCGCTCGCCAATGCCTTCGCCAACCACAAAGATGGTCGGGTCGCGTGCCATTTCTTCTTCGAGGGCTTCTCTGGCAGCAGCCGTGAACGTCATTTCTCGCATCGCACCGTTTGTGGACATGGTTCCTAACTTTCGCTGAAGATGTTGACCGTCGCGGTCGACGGTTCTGGATACGGACTGTTCTTTGCGAACTCGAGTGCGTCCGCGACGACTGCCGTTATCTCCCGGTCCACTTCGTCGAGTGTTTCCTCGGGAACGAGGTCTATCTGGCGAACTCGATCGCGGAAGGTACTGATCGGATCGCGCGTTTTCCAATCGTCGATTTCATCCTGAGTGCGATAACCCGCGTCCCGCATGCCTTCGGCATGTGGTCGCGTGCGGTATGTCTGGCAGTCCAGGAGGGTTGGCCCATGCCCGGCGCGGGCCCTCTCGATCGCCGCGGCTGCAGCTTCGTGCACCGCGACGACGTCATTTCCATCGACTGCAACACCCGGTATTCCATAAGAACGGGCCCGGTCTGCAACCTCAGTGTTCCGCGTCGCATAGCTGAACGGTACTTCCGTCGCATACATGTTGTTCTCGCACACGTAGATCACAGGCAGATTCCAGATGGCGGCCATGTTTACGCCTTCGTGGAACGCCCCGTTGCTCACTGCACCGTCACCGAAAAAGCCAACGCTGACCCTGTCGCTTTTGAGCAGCTGAAAGGAGTAGCCAGCTCCGGTCGCTTGCAGGATGTTGGGTCCAACAAT
>JBGTJM010000479.1:0-1659 GCA_041745115.1 Thermomicrobiales bacterium | reverse complement strand
GACGGAATGAACGCGTGGCCCGAATCCGTCCACGATGTCGCCATCCCGAAGTCGATCACCAGTGCGCCAGGGAGGCTCTCCACAAGCAGGAATTCCTCACCAGAGGAGACATCCGTGATCCATAGCTGGAAATCCGGATCGGTATTTCGCGTCGCCATCATCACCCAGGCCCCATCTGGCGAGAAACCCACCGTCTGCACCCAACCGAGTTCCTGATCGCTTCCTCCAGGTGGCAGGAGGGGTTTCGTCTCCCCACTCGCCAGGTCGACCAGCCAGTACATTGGTTCATCGCCGCTGAACCGTCCAGCCATTTGCGGATACCAGACAAGAAGGCCCTCGCCGTTTGCGCTCGCTTGCAAAAGCGCTGGCCCGCCGAGTTCTGGAGTCCAACCGGCAACCTGCTCGCTCGATCCAGCCGCCACGTCATACCGATACACCCCGTTTTCTGGATCATCGAGCGCCGAGCTAAACACGGTATAGAAAAACGCTGATCCGTCCGGTTGCCACTCGGTCCCGAAAAACACGACGCCGGGCTCAGATTCGCTCACCATGAATAGCGACTCTGCTGCCCCACCCGTGGCTGGAACAATCGCAATATCGTTGCCAGTGAACGCACCGTCAATCCACTGTGATCGCGAGTAGGTGATCGACTCACCATCTGGAGTCCATGCAGGTGCAACATCAACCGAAAATGTCTCACCGCCTCCATCCGCGCTCGAAACGATGAAACCGTCGTATCCATCGTCTGTCAGCGGTGTGAGAACGCCGGCTTCAGCATCCATCACCCAGATGTCGCCGTCCATGCCGGTCATAAATGAGCGCTCCGCCAGCACAAGCCGGGTGCTGTCTGGTGACCATGAAACGTCTTGAAAGCGCAGGCCGGACCGCAACGGGGATGTGTTCCCACAGCTTTGCTCGATCACTGATTCGATCTCGTAAACGCAAAGTAGTTGCCGTCCGGAATCCACGACAGCCAGCAAGCGACCATCCGGCGACAGTCCGATGGCGCGAGCCCCGTCAATGTCCACGAATACCTCATCGAGAACAAGCTCGCTGTTCTGCGCAAGAATCATGTGCCCTGCTCCAAGGAGAACGGAACACAGAAACACCAATGCCCAGCTTATTACCCGCCGCTGCAAAGTGATCGTCCTCATGACTCCCCTGCCTCCATGAACCCGCTACTCGCCGACCAGCAGTTCGATGTTGCGTACTGTGGCGGTAGCATACTGCCGGTTCCCGATCCTGCACGCGAACCAGGCAGGCAATTGTGCCTCACCCATCCTTCACGTTTTCGTCACCTGGTAGTACGCTAGTCGTGACAAGAGTTGACTGAGCAATCAGCAGCCGAGAACAGTGATTCGCATTGCAATGACCACCGCCATGTCAAGTCCTGAACCGCCCGGAGAACGCCGCGAACGTTGGGTCAAACGGATCGCCGTTGCAGCGACGGTCGGCATGTTCATCGTCCTAATGATGGGGTCGACAGTCACGAATACTGGCTCAGGCGAGGGTTGTGGTCGCTCCTGGCCACTCTGCCATGGCAAGTTCATCCCTGAATACGCCGTTGAAACCGCCATCGAGTTGAGCCACCGGATCGTCACGGCTATAGAGGGCATCCTGATTGCGGCGACTGCGATCGGTGCAATCCTGATTCGTCGA
>JBGTJM010000478.1:0-4829 GCA_041745115.1 Thermomicrobiales bacterium | reverse complement strand
CGATCGGTGTGGCGTCCTCGATGACCGGTGTAGACGGTTCGGCGACGATTGGGGTCGCGTCCTCAGCGACCGGAGTTGCTTCTTCAACGATCGGTGTGGCGTCATCGACGACCGGGGTCGAGGGTTCGGCGACGAATGGGGTCGCATCCTCAGCGACCGGAGTTGCTTCTTCAAAGATCGGTGTGGCGTCATCGACGACCGGGGTGGAGGGTTCGGCGACGAATGGGGTCGCGTCCTCAGCGACCGGAGTTGCTTCTTCAACGATCGGTGTGGCGTCACCGACGACCGGGGTCGAGGGTTCGGCGACGAATGGGGTCGCATCCTCAGCAATCGGAGATGCTTCGTCGGCGACCGGCGAGGTCACCGCAGCAACTCCTGGAGTGCCATCGTCAATCGCCAGAGGCGTGCCGAGCTCTATTACCGGGGTCGCAGGATCAGCGACTGGAGAGGCGTCATCGACGGCCAGTGGAGTGGCCGCTACCGCAGCAGGTGTACCTACTTCGACAATCGGACTAGCTACGTCCGAAATCGGGCTGGCTACATCAACTGGTGCTTCGGGAGAGGCAATCTCGACAATCGCTGGTGTGCCTGCGACATCGATGACCGGACTCGAAACGGGTGATGTGACCGCGGCTTCCGGGGTCGGTGTTGGTCGTTCGTCTTCGTCCCTGCCACAGGCAGCAAGCACCAGCACCCCCGCCAGGGCGGTGATTGCCAACATACTCATTCTTCGATACGAGCGCCGAGCTGTCATGAAGACTCCCCTCGAGTGATTCGGACGTCGTAGCCGGTCGTGCTCCGATACGCGAATTCCGCGATTCCGAAAGCAGGCAAAATCATTGTTTCTCGAATGCTACGCTGGGAGCGAATTATCCGCAAGCGTGAGCCCATGACAATCGCCTCGTCAAGAGGTGTGCAACCGACACAAACTCTTCATGTCAAAATCGGGCAACGACTGATCTCATGGCATGGTCACTATGATGTTCGCGAAGTTGTCTACTGAAACGCTGGCGCCGGGGCCGACAACTATGGTTGACTCGCGTTCCTCGACGATCATTGGTCCGATCTCTTGAAATCCCTGACCAAGCTGATATCGATCGTACACTGGAACTTCTGTGTACGAACCAAGCTCAGGGATGTAGACCCGGCGCGATCGAGGTTCCTGCACGGTCTCCGGTGAACGATTCAGCATTGTTCCGAAGCCTTCGAGTGGCAGGTCCGGAGTCGGTGCTTCGACAACAACGCGCCAGTTGATTGCTTCGATCGGGTTTCCCGCCGCAACTCGACCATACAGCCGAGCATAGCTCTGCTCGAACGCCTGGACCAGTTTGGGAACAGATTGCGCGGACAGCTCCTGATCCGGCACTGGAACCCTCACCTGGTGCCCCTGGCCGACGTATCGCATTTCGGCATAGCGGTTTACGGAAATCTGGTCTGCCGACGCTCCGGCGGACCTGAGAGTTCCGACGCCTTCTTCGATCATTTCCCGGTATCTGCTGTTGACTGCTGACCAGTCCATCGAATCGATTCGGCCTACATAGGTGCGTACATAGTCGAAGGCAATTGGCGCAACGAGGAAGCCGATCGTGCTTCCAACGCCCGCTGCGAAGGGAACGATGATTTCCGGACTGCGAAGAATTTCGGCAACCCGGTAGGCATGAACTGGACCGGCGCCACCAAATGCAAACAATGGGAAGAGACGTGAGTCCTCGCCCTTTTCGATCGCATGGATTCGGGCTGCTCCTGCCATTTGTTCGTTGACGATCTGATGTATGCCCCAGGCGGCGTCTTCGATCGACATGTCCAGCGGCTCGGCAATCGTCTTGACTGCAGCGCGGGCCGCATCTGCATTGAGTTTCATCGTTCCGCCCAGAAAGTGGTCTGGATCCAGATACCCAAGGATCAGATCGGCGTCAGTTACGGTCGGCAGCGTGCCGCCTCGGTCGTAACAGGCAGGGCCAGGGGATGCGCCTGCGCTATCTGGCCCAACCTTGAGCAGGCCCATGTTGTCGATTCTGGCAATGCTGCCACCGCCTGCGCCTATTTCAATCAACTCGATCACCGGAACACTCACCGGCAGACCGCTGCCCTGCTTGAAACGGTAAACGCGACTCACCTCGAATTCCGAGCTGTGCCCCGGGCCGTCCGGGCCGATCAGACAGCACTTGGCAGTCGTGCCTCCCATGTCGAACGAGAGCAATGCATCGCGTCCACTGAGCTTGCCGATATGTGCAGCAGCAAGGGCGCCTGCGGCAGGACCTGATTCGACAAGCCGTATTGGGTATCGTTGTGCTGCCTGCACGGAACACAAGCCGCCAGACGACAGCATGATGAACAGCGTTCCGGCGAAGCCTGTCTCTCGCAAAGATTCAGATAGATCCTGCAGGTAGCGCTCGGTCAACGGCCGAACGTAGACGTTCGCCACGGTTGTGCTTGTCCGCTCGAATTCCCGAATCTCCGGAACGACGTCTGCGCTCATCGAAGTGACAAGGTGGGGAGCAAGCTGGTGGACCATCTCTGCGATCTTCAGCTCGTGGTCGGCATTGACGTAGCTGTGAATCAGGCAAATGGCCACCGCTTCGATATCCAGAGTATTCAAGCGTGATATCAGGTCGCGGATTTCGTCAGGGTCGGCGGCGCGAGCGACCGAGCCGTCACTGTAGATGCGTTCGTCAACCTCGAAACGCAGCGATCTGGGTACCAACGGGGAGGGCAATTCGAGCATCAGGTCGTAGAGGTCGTAGCGATGCTCCCGCGCGATCTCCAGTGCGTCGCGGAACCCTTTGGTGGTGATGAGAGCGGTTCGTGCGCCTTTCCGCTCGATCAGGGCATTCGTGACGAGGGTCGTGCCGTGGACAATCTGATCGATCTGAGCAAGTGTGGCACCGGTCTTGACACTGGCTTCGCTTAGGGCTTCCATCACTCCGTCGGCGGGCGCCTCTGATGTCGTCAGGGTCTTGCCAATGGTGAACGTGTTGCTCGCTTCGTCGAACAGCAAGATGTCTGTGAAGGTTCCACCTATGTCGACTCCTGCCCGAATTTGCCTTGTATTCACCTTGCTCCCGCTTCGTGTTGACACGTAGCCAATGAGTGTCCGGTGGCATCCTAGCCGATTGAAGGCCGAGAACGCAGTAAATAGGATCAGAAACATGTGAGACAACGAGGAGGATGAAACGAGGGGAAGCATCCGGCAGACTGATGTGGTGTGTATACACGTCAGTTGGAAGGAGTTCCCCTCATGGGTAGGCGCAACAAGAGCAGCTGTCGCGGCGGATACCGTGGGTGCCGGACATCGTGATCCTCAGCCCAGAGGGCACCCAGCGGTTGCAGTCGGTCTAGTTTTCGTTCAAGCAGGGGGTGCCGCTGGCCTGTAAGGCCTTCCAGATCAGTCGGGCCACGCTGTATCGCTGGCGCAAGTAGCTCAAGCCGCTGCGGTAGGGTACGAAACTGGTTCATGAACAGACCATGTTGATCACATACATATTCTTGATGCATCGTAAATCCGGTAGTACTATCTCACTACAGATCGCTTCGAACCAACTGTGATTCGGGATCGACCCTGCCTCCTGAGTTCAGGTGCGTGTGGCGCTCTGTCGACGCGACGTGGCCAATCGCGTGCCGATCTCGGGCTGGGAGGTGCCGCTGCCTGGCGGCATCCGTTGTGCAAGCAGAAAGAGGAGGCGAAATGGACGGGAAGAAATTCGACGATCTCACCCAAGCGCTCGCATCGGGAGCGTCCCGTCGTGGGGTCATTAGGCTGCTGGGCGGTGGCTTGGCGGCGGGGATGGCCGCGAGTCTCGGGATAAACCGGACTGCGCATGCCAAGGGCAACAGCCAGTGTTCAGCATTATGTAACTCTATCTTTCCGCCCGGTAAGGAGCGCGGCCAGTGCATCAGTCAGGGAGCGCAGGGCCAGGGGCCATGCGCGGACCTCTGTCTCGGGATCGACTGCTCCTCCGACGATAGCGACTGCACGGTGGGCGTTTGCAACGGAGGAACCTGCTCTTCCTCGCCGATCAACGAGGGCGGCACGTGCACCACGGTGGATAGCCAGGCGGGGACCTGCTCCGAAGGAATATGCGTTCCTGGGGTGGATCCCTGCGGCGACTGCCCTCCCTTCTCCTCGCTGGAGCCCGCCTGCTACTGGCTGTCCGACGGGTTTAACGAAACCAAAGCTGACTGCTGGTACCTTTACCAAGCAGTGTTCGACAGATTATTTAATGAGGCGCAGTGCACAGAAAGGAACACCAATTGCGGGTCTGGAGGCGGCTGCTACAAGTGGGCCACTGAGTCCTGCTGATTCGATCGGTCCATATACAAAATCACCTGCTGGGGACGAGCAAATCTGCTTGTCCTCTGCGCTTTGTAGATCAACGTGCTGTGCACTCCCGAGCAGGGGAATTGCTCGCAGCGAGCCTTCTCTAGCTATGTCCCTGAGGCTCCGGGCATCCAGCTCGCTAGACTCGGATCGAGCATCAGGATGAGGGCGTCGCTGCAAGCCGCTGCTTTTTCACTGGTCCGGGCATTGACTGCAACCACGCCGTCCTACCTCAAGCGAGCAAACGCTCGTCGCCGCGGTGATGTCACTGCCAGTGGCACACTGCGCTGACCCGATCATGGCTGCACAGGTTCGAGATGCAGTGGTGGAGTACCTGCAGGCAAGACTTCAACAGATGACGTTTGCCACCTTTCTGGCCCAGGGATTGCCGATTGCCAGTGACATCGTCGAAAGCGCCAACAAACTGTTCAACGAGGCCCGCTTGAAAGGCGCTGGCATGAACTGGGCAGCAGCGAACGTCGATCCTATGCTGACCCTGCGATGAGCGATC
>JBGTJM010000477.1:0-1874 GCA_041745115.1 Thermomicrobiales bacterium | reverse complement strand
CCATTCGGCGCGTTCCGCACCGCTGTGTTGGGCATACGCCACCGAAACGGGTGGCATCGTGAGGGCCTCGTCCACGCTGGAAACATCCCAGGTGAGCTGGATCATCTCCCAGTCGCCTTCATGGCGATTGTTGAAATCATTGAAGATGTAGAAAAACCAGTATTGGAGTGCCAGACCTTCGACGCCTTCCTCAGTGGCGATGCGGGCATATACCGATGGCTCGAGCTCCTGCACTTCGGCGCGAATCCTGGACCATCGCTCGTAGTCACAACCTGGTCGCAGGGGATTGCCCGGAAAGTCGAGATAGTAGGATGAGTCGAGATCTGCCAGATCTGCGACGCCTGGTCCATACATGATGATCGGATCGGTGCTGGCCTGCGGATCTTCCTGCCGAAGCGTGACGTCGAACGAGTCGAACACAAGCTCGACCGGCAGTGGCATGTAGGGCTCACCACTGACGCTGCATGGGACCGGCTGCTCTTTGAGCACGGCCACTGGCGCGTAGCGCTCCGCGAGGAGCTGGTGAGGCGGTCTGTCTGGAATTGGTTGGGCGGCGGCCTGAGCGGGAGGCAGAAAGGCAGCCGCCAGCGTGAATGCGGCGATGCAGAGCATCAGGCGGAGCCATTGATGGCTCCGGTTACTGGCCGGCGATTCTTCGAATGCGTTCAATCTGGTATCCCGACCGCGTTGAGCTTCGCGCTGGCAGGTTGAGCAATAGATAGCTGGCGCTCTGCCGAATGGTCATCGCGGTCGGGTGAAGTTTACAGGTCGACAGCATCCACGAACACGGGCGCACGGCTGTTGAGCCGCTTCCCGTTGTACGTCTTTACAAAGAGATTGACACCGAGTTTGGCGGTTTTGATGCCCGGATCGGTGCTGACCACCGGCGCGTCTGGTTCGGAGACAATGCCGACGTGGTCGATGCCGACTCTCGCAGCTTCGGCGGCGATCGCGTGCAGCAGGTGGTTGAGCGCTTGCGGATTCCGGTACCCGATCATGCTCAGTGCCCAGTTTCTGGCTGGCTCGTTCGGCCGAAGTCCTGGCAACACCTTGCGTACATCGTCCGCCACTTCGTGGATGAACATTGGCTGGACGGCAGACCAGTCCCAGATGGACGCCGTTGCCGTCACCTGTCCGTCTGTTTCCTGGACGAATGTCCGGTCGAAACCGAGCGTGGGCACTCGGGACATCGCCTCGGTGACCGAACGTGCCGACGCCGGGGTGCGCATCTCGTGTTCGCGCCAGGTCTCGTTGAGCAGATTTGCTATCGCCTGGGCGTCTGCCGGGGTGGCACGTCGTACCGACGGATCGACAGTGTTCGTTTCGTCGCCCTGTATCAGCAGCAGCGTCAGCTCGAGTCTTCGGTGCAGGACGAAACCGTGCTGCTCGAACAATCGCATCGATGCTTCATTCTGATCGGCGATCATCGCCGTGCTGAAGTCGACGCCCTGCTGAATCAGGGTCGAATCGACCGCATCTCGCAACCGGTTTGCGACGCCTTTGCGCCGGTGGGCAGGTGCGGTGAAGTACTGGAACTCGTAGGCAACCGAGCTGCGCTCGCCGTTCACGCATTGATCGCGCACGGCGACGGCCGCCGAGCCGGCCAGCTCGCCATCCTGCTCGGCAACGAGGACACGCGAACGCTCATAGGCCTTGGCCCGGCCGAAGAAATCTGGCTCGTTGAGTAGACTGAACTCCACGCCGCCACTCTTTTGCGGAGCGTTTCGCATCAGGGATTGCAGAACCGGCACATCTGCAGGCACGACATGACGCATCAGCATTCTAAGTTCTCCTCTTAGCGCTAAACCTGTAAGAATCCGCTATCTGGTTGGGCAGCTCGCTCCCATTACCGCGAGCCCTGATCGTCGCCCGAC
>JBGTJM010000476.1:0-3460 GCA_041745115.1 Thermomicrobiales bacterium | reverse complement strand
GGCCTGCATCGTTGGCGTCTCGGCCTGCATTGTTGGCGTTTCGGCCTGCATCGTTGGCGTCTCGGCCTGCATCGTTGGCGTTTCGGCCTGCATCGTTGGCGTCTCGGCCTGCATCGTTGGCGTCTCCGCCTGCATCGTTGGCGTCTCCGCCTGTATCGTTGGCGTCTCCGCCTGCATCGTTGGCGTCTCCGCCTGCATCGTTGGCGTTTCGGCCTGCATCGTTGGCGTCTCCGCCTGCATCGTTGGCGTCTCGGCCCGCATCGTTGGCGTATTAGTAGGTGGCACGGCCGTATTAGTCGGCGTGTTAGTGGGTGGCACGGCCGTATTGGTCGAGGTCGCTTCCGCAGTGAGGGTCGCAGTTGCCGAAGGGGCACCGCAACCAGAGCCCTCGAGATGGCCGATACAGGTGTTGCCGTTTGCGCCGCTGATTGTGCGATCTGGGCACACCGTCGTAGTCCCCCACGTAGCGGAGGTTAGCGTAGCGCCGACGAAGGTCGCGTCGGTCAGGTTGGCTCCGTCAAAGGTGGCTGCAGTCAGATTGGCGCCATTGAAGTTCGCACAGATCAGACTTGCGCCATTGAAGGTAGCTGCAGGAATCTGGGCGCCACTGAAGTTCGCACCGTCGCCCAGCACTCCGTTGAACGTGGGCGGAGCTCCGGGTGACACATAGTAGACGTTGCTGAAATTGGCTCCAACGATGTTCGCGCCGTTGAAGGTGGTGTTCGAGAGATTGGACCCGCTGAAGTTAGCCCCTGCCAAGATTTGCTCATTGTAGGTGCAATCTGTCAGGTCAACATTTGGCCGGGGTGTGCAATCCTCTGCCGCAGCCATGATCATGATTTCATCGGACGACTCCGAAAGGAATTCGTCGCTTTCAGCCGGTGTGGCTTCGCTGTCCGGTGACTCCGAAAGCTCCAGCGGCAGCTCTTCGTCAATCTCCTCTTCCGAAGTCGTCGGTTCGGAATCGGCTTCTTCGGTCAGGACCTCAGTCGGGGGAGGAGGCTGGTCGGTTTCGACCGGATCAAGAGCCTGAGTAGGTGGTTCGTCCACCGTTTCGGGCTTCTCGCAAGCGTCGCCGACACCGTCATTGTTGGAGTCAGTCTGATCCACATTTGCAATGTCGGGACAGTTGTCGACACTGTCCGCTACGCCGTCCGCATCAGCATCAGCGAGCATGAGCACCGTCTCTGTTGACGAGGGGTCAAAATGCTTCCTGGCTCTGCGCAGTTGGCATTGTGGCCGGAATGGCGAGAGCAATGATTAGCACCAGACCTGGAATCCATCGCAGCGATCTCATAATTGAAGTCGTTCACGTGGGCGGACAGAGATCGTTGCCAATTGGATTTCCTCTACCCGCAGGAAACTTGAACAGGCATCGCCATAGGCTTTCGGCGAGCGCTTTGTATCCCTGCCGACTGACTTCCGAGTACACCTGAGTACTGGAAACAGATCGAGAAGGTACGGAGAGAAGAACGACTGTCGCATTGCAGAATCCTTTCCTGAATCGAACTTAAAATTGAACACGGCGCTGCTAACGTCTCATTGCTGGACGTCATCGAAGAACAGGGAATCGTGATCGACTGGCACGGAGCGAACAGGAACCTGGCGAAGGAGGTCCGAATTCAAGCAAAGCGACCGCCGCACCCTCGTATCTGGGTGATCTGGAGCTTGTCTTTGCTATGGACCGTTCTTAGCGCCGCAAAGCCATTTTCCGGCCCGCTCCGCGCAGGAGACAGTCGGGGAGCTTATCTGCTATGCCCCGCTGTAGCGCGCGATCTCTGCGAGGTGCACGTGGCGCTGTATGCTTCGCGGGTCTGATGGAGGACTCAAATCGAAGTCGATATACGGTCGAGGGGGAGATTCCGGCAGGGAGAAACAAACAATCAATCTGGGCTCTTAGCTGCTGCCGCTCTCGATTTGGCCTTCGCTGAGGGGGATTGTGATAGTTAACATTATGAATATGTGAATGAACGTAAAGATTAGTCACCAGGTTCGTCTTTCATCGGTAGCTCATCGAGCCCGACCATCCCGGTAACCGAAAGCTGCGTTGTCAGAGGAGCAGTGTTACAGATGGAACGATTTTAGACCTGTTTTCATAATAACACGTCCTGTTTTTATTGTCAAATTTTGCAAATAATGGGCAGAACCTGGGCAGTACGTACGGTTGGCAGTCGTGAGTTTGCGACGAGGAAACTCATTTATCTCGACGTGTTCAAAAAATAGCTAGAGAGTCAGTCTGTCGTTCTCAGGGCAAGTTGGATGTCGAGTTTACCGATTGCTTCGTACGCCGGTGCTGATTTGGGCAGTCTGGTTCCTGAATCTGGAAGTAGCACTCTCAATCCGCGAAAGGCCCCGGACTTCCACTTGATTTGAGCGAACACCGACGTTATCCAGCGATCGAATCAAGGAATCAATTGCTGGGGCCAGCGATTGCGAGTCCTGTTTGAGGTTTGAACAGGTGAATCTTGTCCGAGGAAAGCGACAGATAAACCTGATCACCAAAGTCGCCGGTGAACGTTGGGTCGGTGGTGACTGCGATGCGTTCCTGTCCAAGGCGTACCGAAACGATGTTGACTGAGCCCATTGCCTCTACGACCTCGATGGAGGCCTGAAGACCCTGGTCTGAACCGTGAACAATCGCGATGTCCTCTGGACGGATGCCGATTGCCACCTCGCGTACAGCGCCGAGATCTTCGGAATTGTGGGCAAGGTCGAGCTGGTAGATGCCGCCAGCTGTCTGAATGGCAGGCAGGCCATTCACGCTTGTGACCTCGCCGCTAATGAAGTTCATGCTTGGGCTGCCGAGGAAGCGGGCGACAAACATGTTCAGGGGATGGTTGTAGACCTCAAGCGGTGTGCCGACTTGCTGGACGAGACCGTCTTTCATGACGACGAGACGGTCGCTGAGGGTCATGGCTTCGGCCTGATCGTGGGTGACGTAGACAACGGTACCTTCGATGCGGCGGAAGAGGAGGCGCAGCTCGGCACGCATCTGGTTGCGGAGCTGGGCGTCGAGATTACTGAGTGGTTCGTCGAGCAGAAAGACTTTGGGGTCGCGGGTGATGGCGCGACCGAGGGCGACGCGCTGTCGCTGGCCGCCAGACAGCTCCTTGGGCCGGCGATCGAGAAGGGAGCCGATATCGAGTAACTGGGCGGCTTCGTCGACGCGGCGGGCGATTTCCTGTTTGTTGACACCACGCACCTCGAGACCGAAGCCGATGTTCTGGCGGACGGTCATGTGGGGATAGAGGGCATAGCTCTGAAAGACCATGGCGATATCGCGGGCACCGGGAGGGACGTCGTTGACGACGCGGTCGTCGATGTAGATCAGCCCTTCCGAGGGATCCTCGAGGCCAGCGAGCATGTTGAGCGTGGTTGACTTACCGCAGCCGCTGGGTCCAACGAGGGTGAGGAGCTCTTTGTCGTGGACTTCGAGGTTGAGATTGTGGACGGCGGCGGC
>JBGTJM010000475.1:0-7750 GCA_041745115.1 Thermomicrobiales bacterium | reverse complement strand
TGCCGGTCGCTGGTATCATGGCAAAGCCGCCCGAGATGCCAGTTTCGAACTGGGGAATCTACTTCGAAGTTGCCGATGCCGATGCCGCAGCAGCGAAAGCGGCAGAGCTCGGAGCAGAAGTGCTCATGCCGACCATGGATGTCCCAACGGTCGGAAAACTGCTCTAGATCAGTGAACCGGCCGGAGCGATGTTCGGGCTCATGCAGTCGGCTCCGATGGAGTAAAGCCGCGGACCGAGCTTGCATGCTGAGAACAGCATGGGGAGGGGGGAACGTGACACAGAATGCGGGTCGCTTTGGCTGGCACGACATAAATACGGGGGCTATCGAGCGAAGCGCCGACTTCTATCAGCGCCTGTTCGGTTGGGTTGCCTCAGACCAGGCGATGCCGAACGGCTATCGGGAGCTTCGTGATAACCAGCAGGCATTTGGCGGACTCTTTCCCTGGCCCGATGGAGTGCAGGAGCGCTCCCACTGGACCGGCTACCTCCTCGTCGACGATGTCGTCGCAACGGCCAAACGAGCGGTCGCCAGCGGTGGAGCGGTGCCCTTTGAATCGATGCCGATTCCGGGTGTGGGCACGCTCGGAGTCGCGATCGACCCGACGGACGCCGCGGTTACCACGTTCACGCCAGCACCAGAAATGCCGTGGAGTGAGCTGGGGACCGGTGGAACCGGGGAGACCGTGCTTTGGAACGAGCTCGCCACGACCGATCTGGCGCAGTCCGCTGCGTTCCACCGGGACGTGTTCGGCTGGACCATCGATGAGGATGTCGTGGAGGCCGGCGGATATGTCATTGCCAGCGTGGATGGACGCCCGGTCGCCGGGCTTTTCCAGCCAGTACCTGCGCCGGCAGCGAGTGCCTGGATCACATACTTCGGCGTGGAAGACATCGATCGCGTGATCGAGCAGGCGTTACGCCTGGACGCTCGCGTGGCCCACGATGCAACGGCGGTCCCCGGAATCGGCAAAACAGCCTGGCTGCTCGACCCCAACGACGCGATATTTGGTCTGATGCAGCCGATCGAAGGCTGGTATGAGGGTCTTGGCTAGCGCTGATACGTACCTGGGAGGTATTGGATGTTCGAGATCGATGGGGAAAGTGCGTTCGGACAGCGGGCGCTGGCACGGCTCGAAGCCGAAGAGATCGCCTGGCTTGTGACCGTCGACGGCAAGGGCACGCCCCAGCCGAGCCCGGTCTGGTTTCTGTGGGACGACGGTTCGCTGCTCATCTTCAGCCAGCCGAATACTCCAAAGCTGCGGAATCTGGATCGACAGCCCCGCTGCGCAATGCACTTCAACACCGACACGTATGGCGACAATGTAGTGGTGCTGCTCGGAACGGCGGAAGTCGATGCATCGGCGCCTCGCGCAGCAGACCTGCCGAAATACATCGCGAAGTACCAGCGAGGTCTGAATAGCCTGGGGATGACCAGCGAGCAGTTTGCGGCCGACTACTCAGTAGCGATCCGCTTCCAGCCGGAGCGATTGCGCGGCTTCTAATTTCCGGGCCACTGACACAACTATTCCTGATGGAGATGCGACTGTGAGCTCACCTTCTCAGTCCAGGGCGAAGCGTGCGCCCCGGATCAACCCGGCCTACGATGCACTCGACGATCTTGTGGGACCAGCACCAACGGTCGAACCTCGCATGATGTTCGGGCTGCAGTGCTTTTCTGTTGCCGGCAAACCCTTTGCCTGTGCGGTCGATGGCGCGATCGCCCTGAAGCTTCCCGGTGACCAGATCCAGGCGATCGAGGATCCGGACATACGGCCGTTCATGCCGGATGGACATCGCATGGGAGGCTGGATCGCGATCCACCGGGACAGCCTGTCCTCGTTCGAACAGGACAGCCAATTGATCGAACAGGCCCTCGTTTATGCGTCCGAAATAGCAGCCGGTGTATCGTCGGATACCTGAGACTTGAGAACGTACTCCAGAAACGTTCAGCGGCCCCTGAATGTGGGATACTTTCTGGCTGTCCCGGATCGGGACTCACCTGATGTTCCGGGGTAACGAGGAAACGTGATTACCGAACTCGCGCACAGACCACTCCCTGTCGAAATCGAGCTGGCGCAGCTGTTCTTGGAGCTCGAACAGCGGCAGCAGCTGCTCAACCGGCGCGAAGCTGAGCGAGCAGAACTCGAACAGGCGCTGACGCAGTTCGCCAACCAGGTAAAGATGCGGGTTGGTGACCTGAAGGACGAAATCCGGATTCAGCGCAGCAAGCTGGAGGAGTATCGAAAACTGCTGGCGAGACTGAAAGCGGACCCCACTGCAGTTCCGGCCGATGTCGAAAAGCAGATGGCCGAAGAGCTGGAAGCGCAGGACGAAGAACCGGAGATCCCACCGGGATTCCGTGGGCGCGCAGAAGGACCCGCGGACGGAAATGGACGGAACCCTCAGCGCCATCTCAACAGCAATTACGAAGAAGTGCTGCGTATCTACCGGCTCCTGGCCAAACGCCACCATCCTGATCTGGCCACAACGCCAGCAGAGCGGGAGCGCCGCACCGAGCTGATGTTGCGAATCAACATCGCCTTTCGCGACCAGAATCTTGCGGCGTTGCAAACCATTGCGCTGGAAGTCGACGTCTATGTGCCGATGCTGGCGGAGGATCGAGCCCAGCAACGGCTCGACTGGACCCGGCATGAGATCGGGCGGATCGATCGGGAGATCCGGGTGCTGGAGCACCGACTGGACTCGCTCAGGTCATCAGACACCCACATCCTCTGGCAGGCGGAGCTGGACGGACAGTCAGCTCTCGACGATCTGGAGCGACGAACGCGGGAACGTCTCAAGCGAGAACGAGCCCGGCTCGACGAGGCATCGTCCCAATACGCGATCATGGCAGCCCGCCGGCAGGTGATCCTGAGGCGTTCTCAGGCGCAGATCAACCAGCCGATGGCGCAGGCCAGCGATTAGGATGATTCCGAGAGGCGTTGCTCGAGACGATCGTCCATCTGCAACGGACTGCCTGAAGCATCGCGTATTGCGCAGGGGTTCTCACGCGTCGGTGCTGGTCGATCTGGCGCGGTCGTGGTCCTCTCGCACGATGGCGTAGATCTCGACGTCGTGGTTCCGACCGCGATGGAACCAGGCGCCCCGGGCGACACCTTCATGACGGTATCCACATTTCTCTGCGATTCGCCTCGAAGCCAGGTTGTCTGGGTGAATGACCAGCCGAATCCGGTTGAACTTTGTCCGGTCGAACAGGTAGCCGGTCATCAGCCGCACTGCTTCTGACGCGATTCCCCGGCCGGCATGCTCGGGCGAATAGAGCTGATAGCCAAGCTCCAGCTCGTCCAGGTAACTCAGGGTTCGAAAGAACTCGATATGCCCCAGAATGGCGTCCTGTCCGTCGACAATCAAAAGCGTGCCGTGGTCGTCGGTCCAAAGCCCCGACTCGCGGAAGTCTCCCCTGAACCTGGTCTCGCTCACGACGCCGATCGGGAAGTACTCGCCCCGGTTGGCGATATCCACATGAAACGCATAGACCAGGTCAAGATCGGATTCGCGTACCGGCCGCAACCGGATCACTGTTCCTTGGAGCATTGCTGCTTCTCCACTTAACGGTGCGCATGAGCGATGTCAAGAGTGTACAACGTGGGCGTTTACCGGTCAGTCGCCGCCAGCCTGGCGCCGAAAGTGACAAGGGACCCGGCGAAGACCCGTCGCATCCAGGTCGTCACTCGTCTGCGGGAAATCCGCGATCAGTGCTCGGGCGGCTGCCCCGAGAACGTTCTTCGGACATAGAGCACACAGAGCGTGGAAAGGGCACAGGCGATCACCACTGCCGCTCCCGGGCTCGTCACATCCGCCAGCGTCCCAACAAACAGCTGGCCCAGCGGCAGCATGCCCCACGTCAGCAGATAGACCGACAGCACCCGGCCCCGCACCTCATCCGAGAGATTGAGCTGGATCGCAGTCTGATTCAGCGCCAGCCACGCAGCGCTCGCCAGCCCGGCGAAAAAGAGGAGCACCATCCCCACCCAGAAATGCGAGGTAAGGGCAAACAGCGCCACACACAACGTGAACAGCATCACCGCCGCGAACATCGATCGTGAAGACGACTGCAGACCACCCGAGCGAGCCACCCATAGCGCACCGCAGACCGTCCCGATGCCGGTCGACGCCAGCAGCAAGCCCAGGCCGTCAGAACCAACGCCCATCACATCTCGCGCGAACACAGGCATCAGCGTCAGATACGGCATCACCAGCACTGTCGGCGCCAGCGCGAGCAACACCAGCCCGGTCAGGAATCGGCTCTCCGCCACTATCCTGAATCCCAGTGTCAGGCTGAAAAGGCTAAACGGCTGGCGGCTCGCGCTCTCGCGCCTGGTCGCTGGCAACCGCAGCGACGACATCAGCGCGAACACCTGCAAACCCGCAGCAACAGCAAATGTTGACCCGCTTCCGACCGTCGCGATCAAAACACCTGCGATCGAAGGTCCAATCACGCGAGTGGCATTCTGGGTCGCCGAATTGAGAGCGATGGCGTTGCCCAGGTCGGCCCGGTCGACCAGCGACGGCACAATCGTGGTACGGCTCGGAAACGCAAACGACATGCCACTCCCGTAGAAAAAGGCCAGCACCAGAATCAGCCATGGCCGCAGAAGATCGAGGGTGATCGCAGTCGCAAACGCAAGTGCCACCACCATCACCACAACCTGAGCACCCAGCAGGACGCTCCGACCATCGAAGCGATCGATCAGCACACCGGCCGGTATCGACAGAATCAGCATCGGGATACCGCCGGCGAAACCGGCCAATCCGACGAAGAACGGCGAGTCAGTTGCCTCCAGCGCCACCCACCCAACGGCCACCTGATACATCCAGAAGGCGGAATTGGTGGCCAGCGTCCCCTGCATCAACTGGCGAAAATGAGGATAGACGCGGAGAGAGTGCATCATGCCCGGTCGGTGCACTGAGCGTGTTTCCTCGTTGGGCCTGTGGCGAACCCGGGGAAGGCCAATCATGCTCGGGCCGGATCAGGATGCTTCGTTGGTGCTGATCTCCGTGATCATCTCCGGTGACTGCCGCAACGTGGCGTTGACGACGCAGTACTTCTCGGCTCGCTGAGCGAGCCGCTCCAGCCGATCGGCAGGTGCATCAGCGGAGATATTCACATTCGTGCGGATTTCAGTGAACCCGACGGGGGTGTCGGCATCGGTGCCCATCGTTCCCTGGAAATCCATGTCGCCCTCGACGACGATCTCGACCTTGTCGAGCGTGATGTTCATGGCCGCCGCGACCATCCGCAGCGTGACCTCCTGACAGGCAGCCAGAGACGCCAGGAGCAGATCGCCGGAGCAGGGAAAATCGCCGAATCCGGCCGCCTGAGGATGGGCCGTGCTGTTCCAGAGCCAGGATGGATCGGCGTCAGCGGCGATCGTGGAGCGCATCGGGTGGTTGCCTTCGGTGACGCTGTGAACAGAAATCGTCGTTTTGGCGGAAGCGGGATCGTTCTTGAAACGCTCCTTGATCGGTGCCTGGCGGGCGCGCAGATCGAGTGGTTCGTCCATTGATTCGAACTCCAGTAGTCCCATATAGCAAACGGGCGAGGCACGGCGTTCCATGCCGGTACTCCCCAGCTAGTGGGGTCAGGATAGCCGAATCCGACTCGGAAGTGGGACATGGGAGAACGGAGATGTGGCGCCGCGAGATCGTCGCCATCTTCTGGCCTGTTGCGCCTCATCAGATACGGCGCTCGGCCTGGTCGTCGAAAGCCAGAGAGTCTGATGGCGAGAGTCGCGATAAGATCACGCAAAGTTGGCTGCTCTGCAATTCGCTCGAAAGGACATTCCACATTCATGACTGCGCTGACATTTACTGAGTTCCGGATCTGGCAGGTGGTGGTTCCGGCGCGGCAGGACATCATTGGGGCGTCCCCACCGAGGGGATCGATCTATCGCGATGGACTGACGTGGCCGGAGATTCCGATCCATCTGGTCGAGGGCGTCACCTCCGAAGGTTTCACTGCCGTGGGCGAGGCCGATCGGGGGGTGCCGCTGGAAACGGTCGAGGCCACGCTGCGAGACTTGCTCGGCCGCAACCTGCAGGAGTTTTCTCCGGCAACGGCCTGGATGCAGACTCGGGCACCGAGCGGACTGCCGCTGAATTATCCGGCGTGGTCATGGGAAGTCCCGAGCGACCGGCACTACTTTTTGCTCGAGTCGCTCTGGTACGACGCGATGGGCAAAGCATCGGGGTTGCCGGCCCACCGTTTGATGGGTGGCGCGGTGCGCGAGGTCGTGTCAGCTGATTATTGGGCGAACCGTCCGCCTGCAAAAACGCTGGCCAAGCTGGTTGCTGAGGCGCAGGAGCTTGGTCTGAAGGGCATTAAGATGAAGTGCGACAGCGAGGGCGACATGGTAAGGGCCGTGGTGGAGATCGCCGGTGATGTCGATCCCGATTTCCGCTTCACCATCGATCCAATGTACGCTTGGCGGTCGTTTCGGGAGAGCGGTCACCTTTTCGAGAAACTCGCCAGACTCGAGCAACCCGTGCAGATCGAGGATCCCTTCCCGATCACCATTGAGGACGACTGGCATCGCGCCAAACAGACCGGGCCAATGACCCTCGTGGTGCACCCGCGCGGCACGGCGCTCTTTCGGCAGGCACTGCGGGAGGGACTGGGCGACGCCTACAACCTTGGCGGCGGGTCGGCCACCGAGTTCCAGCGCACCTCGACCGTGGCGGAGTTCGCCGGCAAGGACTGCTGGCACGGCAGCTCGATCGAGATGGGGGTGCTGCAGAGTCTTCGACTGCATGCGGCGTCGACGGCCCGGAACTGCGTGCTGGCCAGCGATCTCTGCAGCGAGTGGGTGCGGGAGCACACCCTGGTCAAGCAGCGGATGGAATATCGCGACGGTGGAGCAATCGTTCCGGACCGGCCGGGATTGGGCGTCGATCTGGATCATGAAGCAGTCGAGAAGTACGCGGTTGGGAAATGGGAAATAGGAACTAGGAACTGGGGATCAGGAACGAGAGTTCACCTCACCTGATCTGTGGTCCCTAATTCTCGTTTCCACTTTATCTTCCCGGCTCCACAATGATCTTCAGCGTATCCGCCTGGTGGGCAAGAAGCCAGTCGAAGCCACCGGTGACGACATCGTCCAGCGGAATGCGGCGAGTGATGAGGGGCGCGTAGTCGATTCGTCCTTCGCCGAGCAGCCAGATGGCGTTCTGATAGTCCTCGTCGTAGACGTGGCTGATGGAGCCGAGGACTTCCTTTTCGCCCATCACGACCCGCAGAAAGTTGAACTCCACTGAGCCGGTTGGCACACCAACCAGTACCACACGGCCGCCGGGCCTCACGGCATCGATGGCGGTTGGGGCGGCGATGGGCGCACCCGCAGCCTCGATGGTCACATCCGGGCCGATGCCGGTTCGATCGCGTAGCCACTCGACCGGATCGCCCTGGCGAGGGTCGAACGTTGCCGTGGCGCCCAGTTCCGCTGCAAGTGCGCGGCGATTGTCCAGCGGCTCGACGACATAGACCTCGGCCGCTCCCGCGATGCGGGCCATCTGGGAGCAGAGCAGGCCGATGGTGCCCCCTCCGAAGATGGCCACCTTTTCGCCGACTGTGACGCGGCCTCGGCGAATGGCCCGAACTGCCACAGAGACCGGTTCGGCCAGGGCAGCGGCTTCCCACGACATGCCGTTCGGGAGCGGGATACACATGAACTCAGGCACTTTGCAGAACTCGGCCAGGCCACCATCGCCGGCGAGTCCAAGCGCCGCCTG
>JBGTJM010000474.1:0-3378 GCA_041745115.1 Thermomicrobiales bacterium | reverse complement strand
AAGGACGAAACGATGATTCCGGGGCGGCGGATTATCGAGACCGAATGGGCGCATGCTGGTGTCGCGGGCGGGAGTATCTGACCGTTGGCGGACAATGGGTGCCATGAGCTGGCCCGGGTGGCAACGCGGATCGTTACTGCTGAGCCGGGGATCGATCCGCGGGACTTCCTGCGGGCGCTGGGACAGGTGGTGGCGGGGATTAGTCCGGGTGTAGAGGGCATTTTCGATTTGGCGCGGGGCGGGTCGAATGAGGTGGCGGGTCGCGGATTCCGGCCGGAGTTCGATGATGAGAGCCGGGGCCAGGCGCGACATTTTGCGGGAACGGCGGCCAGTGCGGCGATTTTTGGGCCGCGAGTGACGGAGATCGTGGCGCACCGACTGGTCGACCCGCCAGACACGGCTGATGGGCGATTGTCGGCGGCGGCAGTGGAGTTTGCGCGCTTGCTGATCGGTGAGGAGCTGCTCGTTTCGGACGCATCGCAGTGGATTCTGGACGAGATTTGTGCGCCCGAGGATGAGGCGGCGATGCGGATCAATCCGGCTCCCCGCGACTAGATCGGGTGGGACCATGTTTGCTTCAGCCTGTCTGACACGTGGTGGCGGTGATCTGCTGCGGCAGGAGATCCTTCGCTTGCGCTCAGGATGACGATGGGGTAGAGGCGGAGCAGGTCGCTGATCGACTGATGTGGCGTCGCTCCTAAAGACGACAATTTTGATGGCGGAATCAGTATGGACACGGAGCATCTCCGTGTCCGTTTTTGCGTGTTTCCACTGATGCCCTGCGTGGGCTACGACCGCGATGATGGTTGCAGACGCCATTCGTGGGTGCCAGGTGGGTATGCCGGGATGCGTCGAGGACGGACGAAGGGAGTGAACGATGAACATACGACGATCGCGCTCAGTGGCGGTGCAGGGTGCGCCAGTGTTGGGGGATAGCGCGGCGATTATCTCGGCTCGGGCGGTGTGCAAAACCTACGAGACGGGAGCGCAACCTGTGGCGGCGCTGAGGAAGGTCGATTTCTCGGTGATGGCGGGAGAGCTTGTGGCGGTGATGGGTCCATCGGGGAGTGGAAAGACCACGCTGATGAACTGCCTTTCCGGTCTGGACGATGTCGATTCGGGGCAGATCTGGCTGGAAGGCTCCGATCTGGCCCAGATGAACGACGACGAGCGGACGAGCTATCGGGCGAAGCGGATGGGGTTCATTTTTCAGGTGTACAACCTTCTGCCGGTGTTGAGTGCCATCGAGAATGTGGAACTGCCGCTGCTGGTGGTGGGCGTCAAGTCCCGGGAAGCGAGAGAACGGTCGATCAGTGCGTTGCAGCGGGTGGGACTCGAAGACCGGGTGCATCACCGACCAGCCGAGCTCTCTGGTGGGCAACGACAGCGGGTGGCGGTGGCGCGGGCGCTGGTGAACGATCCGGCGATTGTGTGGGCGGATGAACCAACCGGAGCGCTCGATACCCGAACCGCGAACGAGATCATCGGATTGCTGCAAGAGCTGAATGCGCGGGATGGATTGACAGGCGTGATCGTGACGCACGATCCGGCGGTCGCAGAGCGCACCCACCGGGTGGTTCATATGCGGGATGGCGAGATCGATCGGCACATCACGAATGGCAAGGAGCAGAGTCGGGGTGAGGCGGTGTCGTTTGCGATGTCCACATTCGCGGCTGTTGCCGACTAATGGGGTTTTGACTCCTGCTGAGTACGGATAGATTCGCAATAAGAGGAGAAGTAGCTATGAACGAGATATTTGGCATTCCGATGGTGGGATTGATGGTGGTGCTGGTTGCGGCGCTTGCCGTGTGCCTGGGATATGTGGGCTGGATTGCGTTGCGACAGCCGATCCTGTTTCGACTCGGGATCCGGAATCTGCCACGGCGGAAAGCGCAGACAGCCCTGATCGTTATTGGTTTGATGCTTTCGACACTGATCATTTCGGCGTCGCTGGGAACGGGTGCGACGTTGCATTACTCGATCACCTCGGATGTGTACCGGAATCTGGGTGCCGTCGATGAACTTGTGGTGTCGAGTCCCACGTTCGACGCGCCGTCGCTGGAGACGGCGTCCCGATTCGACGGTAGCGCGATCGAGATCGTGGACGCAGCTCTGGCGGGAAACAGTGATGTCGAAGGGGTGATGCCATACCTGGAAACGCGATTGCCGGTGCGAAACGAGACGGCTCGACAGGCGGAGCCGGATGTCGTGGTGATGGGGCTCGATCCGGAGCGGCTGGCAGCTTTTGGCGGCCTTAAGGATGCGGGTGGTGAGGTGATCGACGCGGGGCTGCTGGGGGATGGATCGGTTGTGCTGAGTGCTGCCGCAGCTGATTCGCTCGATGCGGCTGTCGGTGATGTGATCCGACTCGGTTCGATCGAGGGCGCCAATGAGCTCAACGTGGTGGCGATTGCCCAGGATGAGTTTCTGAGTGGTTTTCGGCGGGGCCGGGAGGACTTTCTCGAACATCCGGGACTGGTGATGAATCTGACGTCGCTGCAGGCATTGACTGATTCACCGAATTTGCTGAGCGGGATCGCTATTTCGAATGCGGGCGGTGTTCGGTCGGGTCACAAGCTGACAGAGGACGTGACGGCAGCGCTGGCCGGACCGCTGGCGGGAACTGGTCTGGGAGTGGATCGGGTCAAACAGGTTGCGGTGGACGATGGCGAGGCGATTGCCGAGACGTTTCTGACGATTTTCCTGGTGCTTGGTCTGTTTTCGGTCACATCGGGACTGTTGCTGATCGTGCTGATCTTCAGCATGCTGGCGGCGGAGCGTCGGTCGGAGATGGGGATATCGCGAGCCATCGGCACGCGGAGCAGTCAGCTGACCCGGCAGTTCATCGTGGAAGGGGCCGGTTATGCACTGATTGCCGGGCTGGTCGGCGCGCTGCTTGGCGCGGGCGCGGCGGTGGGCATTGCGTATGCGATGAAGTGGCTGTTTGGGCAGTATGTGCCGATCGAGCCGTACTTCGATATTCGAGCGGTGGTGGTCGCGTACTGCCTTGGGGTGACGATCACGTTTCTGACGATCGTGGTGAGCTCGAAGCGGATCAGCCGGCTGAACGTGGTGGCGGCGATTCGGGATATCCCGGAGGTTGCACCAGCGCATCGATCGTGGCGATCACTTGTGCTGGCCATTCTCGTTGTGGCGGCGGGAATCGGTGGCGTGGTGCTGGGGCTGAGTGGTGATACGGCGTCGCCGTTCTTTGTCGGAGCGAGCCTGGCCATTGGCGGTGCGGCATTGATTGCCAGATTTGGCAGCGTTCCCAGCAGGATCGTCTTTAGCGTGAGCGGGGCTCTGCTGCTGATCCTGTGGCTGATACCCGAACGTGTGGGCGCGCGGATCTGGGGTGATCTCGAGCAAGGTGTCGAG
>JBGTJM010000473.1:0-2447 GCA_041745115.1 Thermomicrobiales bacterium | reverse complement strand
TGCTGCCAGATGTGCTCGATGCGCAGCGGGTCGGCGCCGATGAGGAGTGGTTCGAGGTCTTTGATCATACCGATGACGGCGTTGGTCTGACCGGCGAGGGAAGATTCGCCGAGTCCGGTTATGCCTTCATCGGTTTCGATGAGGACGAAGAGATAGTTTCGCCAGGCTGCTCCGACGGGGATGGTCTGGACGTTGGTTATGCGCATGCAGGTTCCTTGTCCACTTGATGGAGATCTGCGTTAGGGTTTCCCGAGTGTCTTTGCTCCCAGACAGGAGGGTACGACCGATGTTCATCTTTGATGCGGATTGTCACATTTCTCCGACGTTTCAGGGCGGGGTGTCGATTTCGTATGACGAGCTGGTGCGGCGGATGGACCGGGCCGGGGTGGAGCGGGCGCTGACCTGGCTGCAGCCGCCGTATGAGCGGGGGCGGGTGGACGATGGCAACGCCTATGTGGCGAAAGCGCAGAAAGCCCATCCAGACCGGATTGCCGGCTTTGGGTGGGCTGATCCACGGTTGGGGGTGGACCGGGCTCTCGATGCTGTGCGGCGGTGTATCGGTGGCTATGGGTTTCCGGGTGTGAAGCTGAATGGCGCCCAGAATGAGTTTGTGATCGATGACGACAGTCTTTCCATGCCGGTGATCGAGGAGATCGCGAGGCTTGGGGGTATGCTGGCGCTGCATATTGGCGGGGATTCGCCGGAAAACACGCACCCCTGGCGGGCTGGAAGGATCGCACGGCAGTATCCGGAGTTGCAGATCCTGATCGTGCATATCGGCGGAGCGGCGTTTCACGATCTGTCGCGGGCGTGTATCGATGTGGCGGCGGAGCATCTGAATATGACGCTGATTGGCAGCGCGGTGCGGGCGCAGTCAATCATCAGGGCGATCAAAACGCTGGGTCCAGAGCGGGTTTGTTTTGGGAGCGACACGCCGTTCGAGCTGATGCACGTTGAGGTGGCGAAGTACGGTGCATTGCTCGATGAGGTGGTGGACGCGCGAGGCCGGGAGCTGGTGATGGGTGATGCGATACGGGGAATCCTGAGGTCGCGCGGTTCTGGCGTCGCGACCCCGGGCTGAAGCCCAGGACCGAGATGCCGACGCAATGTGCAGACACATGGGTCGTGGTGCTGGTGCATCACGACCCATTGTGATCAAGATCAGGCGAGTACCAGTATCGTCACGCTGCAAAATGTCCGATGCTGGTTTGCAGCTTGCGTAATGGGCTCATTGCGCTGCAGCAGGCTGGGCGAACTGGCGTTCCAGCATTGGGCGATACGTTTCCAATTCAGGCACATCCAGATCAGGGGCCTTGGCTTCGTCGTCGAATCGGCGAAGAAGGATGAGATCTTCGAGCCACGGATGTGTTTCGAGCTCGGCAACCTCGGCTGCGGTCATGGGGCCTCCCTGGAACTCGAGTGTCTGTTTCGAAACGGGGGAAAGCCGATCGTAGTAACCGGGCTCAACCGCACATAGGTAGCGTTTGGCGGTGGCATGGCCAGCGATCAGCCAGCGCATCCGTTCTGAGGCAACGCCTTCCAGGAAGCGGGCTCCTTCGTCGCCATGATCGAGGGCTTCGGATCGTTTTCGCTCTTCGAGACTGCCAGCGGTGTCATCGGTTTCCTCCAGATCGAACACTTCCTGTGCCTCGTCGGAGAGATGTCCGATGTCGTGGAGGAGGCAGGCGACGATGAACTCCTCATCTTTGCCGGTTTGCTGGGCGAGGGCAGCGGCCTGCAATGCATGCTCCAACTGACTGACGGCCTCGCCGCCGTAGCTTTCAGAGCCTGAGTCGTTCAGCAGGCGAATGATCTGATCGGTGATGGTTTCCGTTTCTTGCACTTTTTGCATGCTCCTTTCTGTTGGGATGATCGGGTAATCAGATAGATCTCGCTACTCCTCGAGCGATGATCGTGAAAGGCCACCTTCCAGATAGTGCAGGTAGAAGGTGCGGCACGGACTGAAGTTCTGGAGGGTTTCGACAAAAGCGTAGACGTTGCTGTCGTGCCAGAGTGATATTGCAGCAACCTCTTCGGTTTGCATGATCTGCCAGAGCTGGCCCCAGACTGCGCGGCGGGCTTCCGGGTCGGTGATGCGGATGGCTTCGAGGTAGAGATCATCGATTGCCGGCAGGTTTGGGTTGGCCATTCCTTCGGCTGCAGCGCCGCTGTAGTAACTGGCGTATTTGGCAGAAGGATCGGTGCGCGGACCGGTGACATTGAGAATGATGTGCCAATCGAAGCGTTCGTAGCGCTCCCGGTAGGCGGTACGGTCGATGATCTCGAGACGGGTGGGAATACCAGCAGCGGCGAGCTGACCGGCCATCACTTCGGCATGTTTCTGAACCTCAACGGTGGCTGGAAAGATCAGCTCTGGCAGGCCATCGGCGAAACCGGCTTCTTCCAGGAGGCTGGCGGTCATCTCGAGGTCTTGCTGGGGAAATGCA
>JBGTJM010000472.1:0-6833 GCA_041745115.1 Thermomicrobiales bacterium | reverse complement strand
GCGATGTCTACTTAGTAGCACCCACCCTACGTTTCGGAGGTGTGCATCAGGTAGAGCGTGATCGGTTGCGATGCGGGATTGAGGATGGTGTAGGGGCCTTCGGAGAGTCCATGGATTGTGAAAGGGGTGCCGAAATAATGGCCCATTTCGCCATTGCCGAATGCGGAGGCATCTCCGGGGAGGAATCTCGCTTGCTGGCCGGACACAATGGAATACCAGCCGCCAAGGCATTCTTTGGCTTTGGATTCGACGGTGAACAGTGCGCCCGGGTTCATTGTGACCTGCTCGAACCGGATGTTGATTGCTTCACCATCAGCGCCGTTCAGGTTCAAGCAATGGATGTGGCGCTGGATGCGGAGGCCCTCTGGCGGTATTGCTCCGACTGCCCGCTCGCCGGTGATCTTGAACCGGCTGACAAGGAGGGTCAGGTTGTCGAGAGAGGGGTTTGTCAATGCTGCATGGCTGGCGGTGAAAACCAGGATTGAGTCGCCGGGTGCGAGGTCATAGGTTGTTTCTGGCGACGTCGGATCCGGGACGGAAGAGCCCGAACGATAGATGAAGGAATTTTCGCCGGCCGTTAACTGGCCAGAGCCTTGCTGGACCTGAATTGCGAGGGCACTCATGCAACAACTGAAATAGGGATGGTCTGTCGACAGCTCTGAGCCGGGCAAAACGGTGATGGTTCCGAACTCTACACTCCTATCCGTGTCGACGCTGCTGCCTGTCAAGGCTGCGGGGTTGACGACGATGTCCAGCAGCAATTCGGGGATTGGCGGTGCGAAGGCTGCGCGTAGCTCGTGGATAGAGTCGTCGGTGGAAGGAAATGGACCAGATGGACTGCCGGCATGCTGGTTGGCGGCCCACGTGACGAAGAGGCCGACGCTGATGACTGCGATGACCGCAGCGATACTGACATAGCTGAACATGTTTTTCGGGCGGGCCGGATTGGCCACTTTCTGCTTGAAGGACTCAATCAACGATCGTGGGCCGGCATGAGATTCGCTGCACGGAGCAACCTCTGGAGCGGAAGGGGTAGAGACGGTGATTTGCTCGAGTTGGCGCTGCAATCGATCAAGAAACGCATGGTCGACGGAGCTCGGCTGATAGGCCCGATGGAGAACAAGGAGCGTGTCGATGGTGCCCCGGTCTGCGTCGCGGGTGGCTAGATCCTGGTCGGCGACAAGGGCGTCCCAAGTTTCAACGAGGCGATCGTCGGCAGGCAGGCTCATGAGCTCATTCATGCTCAGGCTCCGGATCGGCGAGGATCGTTCTCAATCGCTGAAGGGCGCGATGGTGGGCGGTGCGGACGGCAACGTGGGAGCAGTCGAGCACGGTAGCGATTTCTGCTCCGGAAAGTCCAGCAAGTCGAAGGTGGACGAGGTGGCGGTCTCGCTCTGACAGCTTCGACAACGCCTCATCGAGCCTGGCTCTGAGCTCGTGCGAGATGGCTATGGCCTCCGGAGAACAGTTGGAATCTGTGATCGGATGTGAGTCAGAGAGGGGCTCAGTTCGGCGGGATTTACGGCTTTGGTCGATCACGACGTTGTGGGCTATGCGGAAAATCCAGGGCCGGATGTTGTCGTCGCGCAGGAGGTGCTGTTTGGCGATGACGAGGGTAAAGACCTGCGAGGTGGCATCTTCGGCATCCTCGCGAGAGCGGAGGCAGCGGAGGCAATAGGCATAGATCTGGGGTGCGAAGCTGCGATAGATCGACTCGAACGCGACAGGCTTAGCGCGAGGCTGCTCCGCCGTTGCAACCTCGGCGCGCTCCCTGGCGTTTGCGTTTAAATCGGGGAGGAGCTGGAGGGTTTTTTCCATCCGCTTGCCTCGCTCGCAGACGTGGGTCGACCATGCTGGATGTGTAGATAAAACGTTTGCGGCAGGGATATGTTACAGGTTGCAACCGCTTTAGCGCATTCGGTTGGTCGCAAGTGGAGCATCGACCATGTTCTGCAGGGTGAATACCCTTATGATCCGGTGATTGCAGGCATTGGTGTTTGCCGGGTTGGATGAGAACTTGAGTCAGCGTTTTTCGAGTGTGCGGGAGGGGCGGCGGGTTGTTGCGGCGTTGTGCGTGACGTCGTTCATGGCGACGCTGATGTATGCGTCGCTATCGCCGTTTTTCACCGAGATCGGGCGAGATCTGGGGACCTCGGTACCTGCGCTGGGTCAGGTGGTGACGGCTCGGCTGGTGCTGAGCGCGATTCTGGCGATTTTGGCAGGTCCTTTAGCGGACCGGTATGGCTACCGGCGGACGCTGCTGGTGGGGATGGGTGCGTTGGCACTGACCTTCCTGGGGGTGAGTGTCAGTCAGTCGTACTGGATGCTGCTGTTGACGAGCATCCCGGGCGGGGTGGCCGGTGGGACGCTATCCGGGATTCCAATGGCGCTGGCGGGGACGCTTTTTGATGGAGCGGAGCGGCGAAAGGCGCTGAGCTATGTGATTGCAGCGCTTTCAAGCTCGGCCATTCTGGGAGTACCCGTGCTGACGAGTGCGTCGACGGCAGTGGGCTGGCGGGGAGTGTTTTTCGGGAGCGCGCTGGTGGCGGTAGCGGCGGGGGTATTTATATGGCGGTCGTTGCCGGCGGATGTGGTGGGCGAGGCGACGGGTCGGGTGCGGATTGCCGAGATCGTGGATCCGTACCGGAAGCTGCTGGGCGATGGCCGGATGGTGCGGTTGTATTCATCCACGTTTTTGCGGGCGACGGGATGGATAGGGTACTTGACGTATGTCGGGGCGTATCTGAACGAGCGAGTTGGGTTCAGTGTTGCGACTGTGGGACTCGTCTATATGGTGAGCGGCGTAGGGTATCTGGTCGGGAGCGTGGTGGCTGGGCGGATGAAGGAACGGTGGCCGGCACCGAAGGTGGCATCTGGATTCACGCTGGTGGCGGCAGTGATGCTGCTGCTGACGACGCTAGTGCCGTCGGTTCCGGCGGTAGTGGTGGCAGGGGTGGCGGGGCTTTCGATTGCTTCTGCGCTGGCGTGGGTGATGTTCACGACTCTGATGTCGACGTCGACACGGGCCGGGCAGGGGGCGACGATGTCGTTCAATGCGACGATCCAGAATGTGGGGGCGGCGACAGGTGGAATTATCGGCGGGGTGGTGATTGCGGTGAGCGGGTATGCGCTGATGGGGATGGTACTGGGAGTGGCTCTGGCGGCGAGTGGGTTGCTGATTTTTGTGAACGCGGGGGAGTTCGAGGTGGGGGACCAGGAACTGGGTACTAGGAACCAGGAACTAGGAGACAGGAACCAGGAGACAGGAACTAGGAACTAGGAAGTGGGATATGGGAAATGGAAGTTATCGGCGTGAAGCTCGGTTGCCGCGTTATTTGCTCTGGGGTTACCGACCTTGATCCAGATGCGGCCAGGCGGGTTTCGGAAGGGTAATGGGCTACATTCTTTGGGATTGTGGGCTACCGCGCCGTTTGTTCGAGGAGCTCAGGCGTTCCGAATGGCACTCGGTTTTGTGGCGAGGGTCTCTTTCAAGTTGGTCTATTTGCATCACTCGCGTTCCGATTGTGATGGACTCCCCGGCCGGAGGGTGATCGGTGCAGCGCTCGGGTGAGCTCGGAATCGATGCTTTGTTGCTGCTGAAGAGCATGATTTGTGGAATGTGGCAACGTGTTCAAAGGGCGAAAGTTTGCGTCAGAGTTTGAGGAGGAGGCTCGCGTGGCGGTGCGAGAGGTGAGATCAACAGGACTCGAGGCCCTGATGCTGGCGACGGCGTTGTTGCAGCGCGCTCGCCGAGCCGATCCTCTGGCCGGTCTTTTCGAGGCTGCGGATGTGCAGTGGTGGTGGCGGACACCTCGACGGTCTGACGAGGCGGAGAAGATCTTCTGGACGGACGATGAAGGGCCTGTTGCTGGAGTCCTGCTGACGAGCTGGACCGATGACGATTGGCAGTGCGACCCTGTCGTTGTGCCAGGCGGAGCGGGGATCGATCCGGGCGTTGTGTGGAAGCGAGCTATGGAACATGGCGCGGAGTACTCGGCGAGCGGATTCGATGTTCCAGTGAGCGACGACGATCAGACCTTTACAGAGATGGCCCGGCGATCCGGACTTACCGCTGGGCATCGGGACAGCACCGCCTGGATGGATGCCGCGGATCGGCCAGCGGTTGTGATGCTGCGAGATGGTTTTGTGCTCGTCGATCGCACTCAGCGTCGGGAAACCCTGCATCCGATGCGGCACCGAAATGGGGAACATGTGGAGGAGCGCCTTGGCCAATGCCCCCTCTACGACCCGGCGCTCGATCTTGCCGTCGAGACCGCCGATGGACGGATTGCCGGCATGTCGCTTTACTGGTTCGACCCCACTACGAAGGTCGGACTGGTCGAGCCCGTGAGGGTGGAAGATGAGTTCCAACGGCAAGGCATTGCGCGAGCGATGCTGACCGAAGGCATCGATCGACTGATTGCGAGAGGTGCTGAGCGAGTGAAGGTCTCATACGAAACAGAGACTGCGGCGTCGCTCTACCGTGGTGTCGGGTTTCAGCAGACATCTACAGCTACCTGGTATCGCGTGATTTCTGAGTAGCGGGACGGTGGGACCGTCGAGCGCCGCGAAGCCATAGCTACGGCATGAATGCCAGGTCTTTCTGATGGATGGCGTCATCGTCGGATTGCAAATGTCGGCGCTGATACCGCACATAGGGCATGGTGACGAGGGTCTGGATGATAGCGGCCAGGACCACGGCGGCGGTGAACGAATGCTCTGGAAAGTTGGCGCTGGCCGCTGTGAGCGCGATTGGCGTATACCGGCTTACTTAGCCCAGCGCCAGGACAGGGCTGGCGCCGGAGCCAGGACGAAGACGGCGAGGATTGATAGGGCCAGAGGGCGTATAATGGAGCTTAGTTCTTATCCACAACAGGGTGAATATGCAACGAGCGGGGACGCTACGACCACTGGCCCTTATCCCGCAGCGATCGTGCAATCGCCGCGGCGGTAGGAGTTGCCGTGGTCCACCGTGTTCCCATTGAGCTACCTACGACGGTCTGTCTGCACACCCTTCCAGTTCAATCCGGCCGCTTGCCGGACGCTGGATCCGTTTCATTTCGTTCTTACCAAGAGGAGTGAGCCATGCACCGTTTCTTCATTCCGATCCTTGCGATTGCTCTTATCTTTCCGTTAGGTATCGTTTCAGGGGCTGCTGCGCAGGATGCGACTCCGACATCCGCGTTTGACGATCTTGGTTTGCCGACGCTCGAGGTCACCGTTCTCGCCGACCAGTACGAAGGTATTCCTGAAACGCTGGAGGCGGGGCGCTATCTGGTGACTGTCAACGCAGCAGAGGAGGCGGGGGAGTTCGGCGGCGGCGTTTCCTTCATGCAGCCAGTCGGCATCAGCGTCGACGAGTTTATGGCGATGACGGATGAAATGGCTGCGGAGCCTGCTGAAAGCGAGATGGGCACGCCAGCCGCAGAATCAAGTGCAATGGAATCTCCGGTGGCGGCCGAGGGTCCGGAGGACGAGATCCCACCGTTCTTTTTCACATCGATCTTCGCTGGCGGGGCGTTTGCACAGTCTGGCGGGACCGTCCAAGTGGTACTCGATCTGACGGCGGGCGAATGGATCGCCTGGGGCGATGAGCCCACGGCGCCGTGGCAGCCCGTTCGCTTTGAGGTTACTGGCGAGATGCCGGCCGATCTGCCGGAGCCACAAGCCGGCGCGGTCCTAACGATGGGCGAGTACTTCATCGACGTGACAGAAGGGTCGCTGACCACGGGCTCGCAGATTGTGCGGGTCGACAACATCGGCGCGCAGCCCCACTTTGTGGTAGCTGGCCGGGCGCTCGTGGAGGTCACCGAAGCCGATATCGAGGCCGTGCTGGAGTCGGACATGACCGGTACGCCACCTGCTGTCGACTTCAATCCGGACGAAGATTTCGAAGATTCGTTCTTCACCGGAACGCAATCGACCGGCACCAGCCAGTGGGTGATCGCCGATCTCTCCGCAGGGCAGCACATTTTGCTCTGCTTTTTCCCGGATATCACCGACGGCATGCCGCACGCGTTCTACGGCATGTACTCGATTGTTGATGTGAGCGAGTAACGTCTGTCTCACAAAGAAGCACGGGCGGCCGGCGAGTCTTCACTCGCCGGCTGTTCTGTGATGTCCGTCGAAATGGCTTTATCACCGCTGGACTGTGCCGTCTGGGAGGTAGGTCAGCTCTCGGCAAAGAGATAGCCCACTGGTCCCCTCCCGGCGTTCCATGGCTTCGTCAAGCAGGTCATGGAACCAGCAGACAAAGCCGCACTCAACCAAACTTCATCGCCAGTCGATAATTTCGTGATTTCAACACTCTGCATCTAATCGGCGCTTGAAGCTGCCTGTTCCGGAATCATGACTTCAAGACCCCCGGCGGTGCGAACGATCCATCCCCGCTTAATGGCGAAGTCCAGGTATGTTCGCATCCGAAACTGCGGAGGGAAATCGGACACATTATTCACTGCCGCCCGATCAGCTGCGGTTTTCAGATCAAGGAAACTTGAGTAAGGTTGATCGCTCCGAAGCCGTCGAAAGAACTCTTCATCAGTCATGCTTGCCATGCTCTTTCTCCTCCTGCACTCCCTGAACTCAGCGCTCGCCAAAGCTCAGTTACCACTCGGATAGCCGTCGCCTGCAGTTCCTCGTCGGATGATTCTTCGCCCACAAAGGCCTGCACTTGAAGATCGGATTTCCACGCATCCCTGAGTGACCTTGCAAGTGGAGAAAGGCGAGTTAGGGGTACTGGATCCTTACCCGTTGAGTCCACGTACAAACCAACTGAATCATCCTCATTGTCAAGACGAAAGGGCTTTATCGGCTTCCTAAGTACTAATATTCCG
>JBGTJM010000471.1:0-8686 GCA_041745115.1 Thermomicrobiales bacterium | reverse complement strand
TGGCGTATTGGTCGGGGTATTGGTGGGTGGAACGGCCGTATTGGTCGGGGTATTGGTGGGCGGAACGGCCGTATTGGTCGGCGTATTGGTCGGGGTATTGGTGGGCGGAACGGCCGTATTGGTCGGCGTATTGGTCGGCGTATTGGTCGGGGTATTGGTGGGCGGAACGGCCGTATTGGTCGGCGTATTGGTCGGCGTATTCGTCGGGGTATTGGTGGGCGGAACGGCCGTATTGGTCGGCGTGTTCGTCGGGGTATTGGTGGGTGGAACGGCCGTATTGGTCGGGGTATTGGTCGGGGTATTGGTGGGTGGAACGGCCGTATTAGTCGGCGTATGGGTCGAGGTGGCCACAGCAGTATGAGTCGCAGTTGCCGTCGCGGTGCCGCAACCAGCGGGAACCATCTGGTTATTCTGGAAGCAAGTTGTGCCTATCACCACATTGCCGTCTGGGCACGTCACTCCAGCCCAGGTATTAGCCGCAAAGGTGGCACCAACGAAGGTCGCGCCGGTAAAGTTCGCACCATTAAACGTGGCCCTCGTCAGTTGGGCGCCGTTGAAGTTGGCACAAATGAAGCTACCACCATCGAAGGTAGAGCCAATGAAGTTGCCACCGCTGAAATTTCCATAGTTGAATGAGCCCGAGTTGAAGGTAGCACCGGGTAGTTGAGCACTACTGAAATTGACATTGGTGCCGTCGACCACCGAATTGAAGGTTGGGGGACCGCAAGTCGATGCGAGACCGGAAACTGCATAAAAGGTGCCACTGAAGTTAGCGTTGGTAAGGGTCGCCCCGTTGAAAGTCGCGTTGCATAAATTGGCGCCACTGAAGTTCGCTCCCGAGAGGTTTTGTCCGTTGTAGATACAGCCTGTTAAGTTTTGTCCAGCGTACGGAGGACCACAATGCGAGGACGCAATCTCAATAAGCCCGACGTCTGCCAGGGTGGGCGTCGCTGAGGGAGTTTCTGTCTCCGTTGATTCGGCGCTGGCGGTCTCTGTCGGTAACTCGATTAGAACAGGCTCCGTTGGAACCTCGACAATGACGGTCTCTGTTGGCAGTTCGACTAAGACAGGTTCGGTTGGAAACTCAACAATGGTGGTCTCTGTCGGCAAGTCAGCTAAGACAGTTTCCGTCGGAACCTCCGCGATGGCAGTCTCCGCGGGAACCTCGACAGTGGCGGTTTCCGTCGGCAAGTCGACCGATGTGGACGTTGGATGATCAGCCGATTGCAGAGGTTCGTCGGAGACGATGGCGTCTGAGGATGTTGGAGTGAATGTCGGTGTGGCGGTAGCTGTGTGCGTTGGCAACTCGTCCATTTGCGCAACGCCTATCAGCGAGCCGGTTGATTCCTGGCTCTGAACCGAGGGAATCACGACTGGCACAGCCAAGGCGAGAGTGAAAACTAACGCAGGAATCCAGCGAAGCGATTTCATTTCTTACGATCTTCCCTGAGCAGTGACGAGACGTCGTCGGCAGGTCGTCGCGGGATTTTCCACAAAGAGATTCGGCGACGCTCAGGGACTGCAACTTCGGGACAACAGCTTGGTGGAAAGAGTCATTTCTGACTGTTCTTTTAACGTCATCCGCCGAATACAATCAAGACATTTGATGTAATCGAGACGGAAACCGCTAACTAACTGTTCACCCTTGTATTCCACACTACACTGCAAAGCGATTTCTGTCAATACGTTTTTATTTTTTTCAGCTATTCAGTCAATTTATCCCTAGCTGTCCGGAAAAAAGACCTGCCCGTTTGGTAAACACATGTGCCACCACGATCAGGCCACAAGCAGCTAAACCCGGCAGCGGTTCTCAAGGATTGCGTGATCGAATGCGGCACGGCAGATCCTCGCGAGGCCATGTCCGCAAGTCAGTTGACAACCGTCACCTGAGGTTCTATCGCTCCAGCGCCTCTCGGTCCCAGTTGCCAAGCGTCGCGCCGGCGGCGTAGGTGGTACGCAGGAATGCCAACAGGGTCCCTTCCGGATCTGCGGATTGTCGCACCACCGAGTAGGGGAGCACCCACTCGTAGAGCGTGTCGCTATAGAATGCGCCCGCCGGTTCGATCGCTGCACTGCTGAACCCTTGGGGTTCCGGGTAGGTGTAGGAAAAATACGCTGGCTCCGGAAACCTTGCGTCGCCGGGCCACCAGCCAGCACTGCTCACTTCATGCGAATACGCTTCCCGCACCACATGATCCGGGAGACCGGGAACGCCACCGGGGTGCTGCGGGGCTAACCGCCCCGAAAACCGCGTCACCGCCAGGTCGAATGCTCCCCAGAAAAACCCGACCGGGCTCCGCTTGCCCAAATAATCGGCCTGAAACGCGCGGAATACGCAGTCCGTCGAGGACAAGATCAGAAAACAGCGATACGCATACTCTGGATCGTAACTGGCATGGATCGTGTCATCGGGAAACGGGATCGGATCGGGCAGCTCGCTCGGAATCGGATTGATCGAAATGTCGATCTCCAGCCCCTCGACGAGCGCCAGAAACTCCTGATAGAACACCGCCACGGACTTCGATTCCAACGCCAGGCGAGCATCCCGACCGTCGCTGGTCGTGATCACCAGCTCGTGATCGATAAAGTCGAAATCGACTTGAAACGTGATTTTTTCGTACGGAATCGGGCCCGTCGTCAGTCCGCGAGAGGAAACCAGCAGGGTCACATGCCACCAGTGATTCTGGGGCGCCGCATAGCGGACCTTCACTTTGCCCACGATCTGGGTCCAGAGATGGAGGGTCTGTAGCGTTTCCTGCCATTCGTCGAGCGGCAGCTCCGGCCATTGCTGTGCTGGTGTTTCATTCATGTTGTTGTCCACGCTTTCAATGTTCGTCCCAATCACGCTCGAATGATCGGCGAGAATGCCTCAACCGGTCCAGCAATGGCCTCAGTTCGATTCGGCGCGTGACGTTTTCGGCGTCTGAAAAGGAGTGGCGACCAGGAAGTCGCACGTTAGGTGATGTTGTACGGCAGGATCTCAACTCAGGAAAATGTCGCAGTTGGACTCGTGAACACGTCCTGATGCAGCTCCGCGAGCTGCAGTCTGACAGCGGGCGGCAGTTGATCGAAACGGGCCTGGCCCACTTCCGACAGACTCGATCTCAACCGCCAGACCATCCGCGCCTGGTCGCGATCGAAGACCTCGATCGACTGGAGCGGCGCGCTCCACACGGCACATTCGGCCGCGAGAGCTTCCGTGGAAAGTGGCAACAGCTGATTCTCGATAAAGGAAATGGCTGGAGATTCCTGCTGGTGCGGCGACGTGCCGTTTGAAGCAGCTGAATGGGCACCATTTGTCGAGACAGCGATTGCAGCAGCCCGTTCCAGTTTGTCTGCCCGCCCGGCAGTCTCCGGCCGTCGCGTCTGCAGCACACCGGCGAAAATGATCGCCACGCCGATCGACATCGCGATATAGAGGTACTCATGCCGGCCGAAGCGGGTCAGCGTGCCACCCGATGCGACGGTCAACGTGCCGACCGCGATCAGCACGCAGCCGATCATCCTATGGCGCTGAATACCCAGCTTGCGAAAGCGCAGAGCGGAATAGAGCGCTCCGGCCACCAGCACGATCGTCCCAAGTGCGTTGATCGAAACGGCCATCGCGACCAGCGCGGGCCCTCGCTCGATCGCATCCCAGCCATCGTCTGCCAGCCTGGCCTGGTCGATTGGCGCACCGATTACCAGTGATGCCGCCAGCGCTGTAACCAGCAAGGTCCATCCGGGCGCGAACCGCTCGATCTGCTTGCGAGCCAGCAGATAGCCTTCACCAAGCGCCAGATATCCAACCACCAGAACGGCTCCGCACAAGTAGTACAGACGAGCCAGCGGCGCCGTCCATTCACCCAGCGAGCCAAGAACTTCGGACCCGGCTGCAATCGCGAAGATCGCGAACGCAATCGTCCAAACCACCCGGTCGGGTCGCGGCCGCCGCCACGTGTCATAGCCAATGACGGCTGCGCACGCGACGCTTACCAGAAACGCAATAAGCGGAAATACGACCATGGAAATTGGACGCCTTCAGGTTTCGAACGCCGCTGGCGCGGGGAGGCCAGACGTCAACCACCCGATTTTACTCTGACTCTCACCGACGGCGCGGTACAACGGGATACCAGGGGCCAGGTTGATGTCAGCTCGATACGGCAGGACTACTCAGATTGCTGTCGAATGAGGGCAATGATCCCGGCGAGCTGCCTGTCCGACAACCGATTCGGCGTGAAGCCTGGCACCTCGGCATGGCCCTCTCGCACCAGCGTCGCCAGCTCGTCGTCACTGAACGCCACGGCGGGATTCTCCGGGCCCGCCAGCACTGGTCCGGTGCCGCCACCATCGGGACGATGGCACTGCTGACACTGAAAGGTGAATTGCTGCCGGCCAAGCGCTACATCGCCCGCAGATGCATCGAAGCCGGAGGCCACGACCACTGGCGAAGCTCCCGCTGCAATCGCCGATGCCTGAGCTTCCGCTTCAGATGTCGCGAACGCAATCTGCTCGTCCGAAAGAGTCGGTGTCGGCACGATTCCCAGCAGATCGTTGATCTCCTGCTCGCTGGCCCGACCGCACGCCGCAACAATGAACACCACAGCTACCGACATCAGCAAAATGGAGGCCCGTCGGCGCATCTGGTCGCCTTTCAGCACAATCCCTCAATACTCATGCAACGCAATGTCGCACAATCAGGATCGAAATGACGTAGCCGCAAGAATAGCGATCAGCAATGTTTCGCGTCAATCAACCGATGCTACTGCTACAAATGCGGATTTGACCGAGGTTTGCACTCGGACTAAGCAACGGTCTCCGCGATACGCAAGCCGGTGGACCTATCGAACAAATGGATGTTTTCCGATTCGAATGCAACGGCAACTTGCTCACCGGTGGAAAAGCGACGCTTGCCACTCACGGAAGCCCGAAACGATCGCTCACCGACGGAGAGATCCAGATAGGTCACTGGGCCGACCAGCTCGATCAGATCGACTGTGGCAACAACACTCTCCGCCGATGGTGGAGCGAGCACCATATGCTCCGGACGAATACCTAGGGTGATCTCTTGATCATCGGTCTGCGCCACCTGTCTGGCATAGTCGCCGTCCAGTGGGAAGGCGACACCCGCAGCATCGAGCCAAACGCTGGAGTCAGAGCGCACGAGTCTGCCATGAAGAAAGTTCATGCGTGGATTGCCGATGAATCCAGCCACAAAGGTGTTGGTCGGTGCGTGATAGGTTTCGTCTGGCGAAGCATACTGTTGCAGTTCACCATCTCGCAGAATTGCGATGCGATCTGAAAGCACCATTGCTTCTTCCTGATCGTGGGTGACAAAGATCGTGGTCGTGCCGAGCTCGCGTTGGAGGCGCTTGATCTCGGTCCGGGTGTTGACCCGAAGCAAAGCATCGAGATTGCTGAGCGGTTCGTCCATCAGGAACACTGCGGCATCGCGAATAAGCGCACGACCCAATGCCACACGCTGGCGCTGGCCACCGGAAAGCTGCGACGGTCGCCGATCGAGCAACTGTTCGATTCCAAGCAGACTCGCGACCTGGTCGACCCGCTTGGTGATCGAGCCCTTATCGGTCTTGCGCATCTTCAGGGCGAAGCCAAGGTTGTCCCGCACACTCATGTGCGGGTAGAGCGCATAATCCTGGAACACCAGCGCAGCATCACGGTCACGGGGGGCTAGATCAGTCACCTTGACCCCATCGAAATAAATCTCACCGCCGGTGGCCTCCTCCAGACCCGCGATGCAGTACAGCGTGGTGCTCTTGCCGCAGCCAGACGGGCCGAGCAGCGTAACGAAACTGCCCTCCGCGACCTCGAGCGACAAATCGTCGACGGCCTTCACCTCTCGAAAGTGTTTGCTCAGTCGCTCCAGCGTTACTCGCGCCATAGTGGTTCCTCAGCTCCATGATCGACCCGGCCACGGCAGGTCGCGATATTGCCTAACCCTTCACCGATCCAGCGGTGAGGCCCTGCACCAGATAACGCTGGAAGACGAATGCCAGCACCACTGGCGGGATGATCGCCAGAATGCCCGCAGCGAAAAGGGTTCCGTAGTTTTGCGGCCCATACAGCACAACGCCGAAGAGCTGAGCGATCACATACGTGATCGTCATCGAGTCGGCATCCTGAGCGAGCACCAGAGCAAAGATGAACTCATTCCAGGCGGTAATGAAGGCAAAGAGACCAGCTGCAATCAATCCGGGTACAGCCAGAGGGAGCACAACCCGGTACAGCGTCTGCACGCGATTACAGCCATCGACGGCCGCTGCTCGCTCCAGATTGATCGGCACGGTCTCGAAATAGGTTTTCATGATCCACAGCACCAGCGGAATCGTGAAGCTGCTATAGCTAATGATCAAGCCGAGTTTTGTGTTCGAAAGTCCGACCCGGCTAAAGAGAATGAACCAGGGCACCATAATCGCCAAACCGGGAATCATCCGGGTCATCATCATCATTACCAGAGATGGTCCCAGGAATTTGACATGGCTATAGCGGGCAAAGGCGTATCCTGCCAGCGAGCCGATGATCAGCGCAATGATGGTCACCGAGCTGGCGACCACGAAGCTGTTGAAGAGCGCATTTGGCACCCGTTCTGCCACCAGCGGCACACCGGCTGTATCGGCGGCGGTTGCCCCGGTGAAGATGCGCCGGTAGTTGTCGAGCGTGGCATCGGGCCAGAACTTGGGCGGTTTGCTCAGCAGATCGGTGAACGGTGAAACACTCGAAATGAACAGCCAGGCGACTGGCGCCAGCGACCAGATCGCAATCAGCGCGGCAGGCAGGTAGATCCAGCGTCGCTTCCACGTCTTGGCCCGCTTGGAGCTCGTCCAGGCATTCCGCGGGGCGGTAAACGTGCCGCGCTGCCGCGTTTGGCTGAGAACGGCAAGTCCTTCAGCATAGCTCCGGCGCTGTCGCTCCAGATCCTCTTCGAGGTCAGCGACCGTGGCCTGGGTATTACCTTTCAGATTGATCTGCTCAGATGGTTTTCGGTCGAGCAAGCGAATATAGAGGAATGCCAGAATGAGACAAAGCATCGTGAGGATGAGCAGAATCGCCGTGCCCTGCCCAAACTGGAAAAATCCAAAGATGGTGTTGTAACCAAGCCAGGAGAAGACGGTCGTTTCGGTGCCAGGACCACCCTTTGTCAGGAAGTAAATGAGATCGAACGCCATGATCCCGTTGATTGTGGCCAGAATAAGGACCAGCAGCAGCATCGGCCGCAGCCAGGGCAACGTAATAAACCGGAACCGCTGCCAGGAACTGGCCCCATCCATCTCGGCAGCCCGATAAAGGTTGGTCGGCACCGACTGCAACGCAGCCAGAATGAACAACGCCACCAGCGGTGCGCTGTTCCAGACGAACGCAACGACAACCAGATAGAGCGAAGCCGGTCCCAGAAACGGCAGCTCGTACGCACTAAGCCAGGCCTTGTACTGATCGATCAGCCCCAGTCTGAACAGCACGCCATTTAGCGTGCCGTAGCCACCGTCGTATATCCAGGCCCAGAGCACACCCACAACTGTGCCGGACATCGCCCACGGCACCAGCAGAACACTTCGCAGCAGACCACGCCCAAAGAAACGCTGATTCAGCACCAGGGCCATACCCAGACCGAGCAGGATCGACAGGACCATTGTCGATATCGCGAATTTGGCCGTGACCAGCATCGCCTTCCGGAAATCGGAGCTCTCCAGCACAAATCGATAGTTGCTGAGACCGACCCACTGATCGATCCCGATCGCCGGGTTCTTGTTGTGGAGCGATGTCCAGACCGCGTATCCAACGGGATAAACACTCACCCCTAGGACCGCGATTAATGTCGGCAGGATCAGCCAGAAGGCAAACCATCGATCGCGTCCCAGCTTGCGCGATTTCCTGACGGGCGCATCGGCAACGGCTGGGACGGCCAACTGCTCAGTTGCCACTGCACCATCTCCAGTTCGCAATATCGCTCGTGCCGGTCATGCAAACGGAACCTCGCCAACTCAGCAAAGTGCTCTGCAGAAACGTTGAACTCATCGTTGGAGTCACAGGCGGGCCATCGCTTAATGGCGATGGCCCACCAGGAACAGATCGTTGCGCCTAGAAGGTCGGATAGATTTCTTTGGCGCCTTCCAGGTTGCTGATCATTTCGTTCAGGGCATCCTGGATGCTCTTGGTGCCAAGCACTGCTTCGGTGACGAGTGCCACCGTCTTGAACTCCCACTCCGGATACCAGAGCTGCTTCTGGACATTGCGCGGCTTGCCAAGGGCGAGCTGCTGATCGTAGACCTCGATATCACGCCACTGCGAGAATTCGGCCTGAACGTCTGGATCGCTCATCACATCCATATCAACCGTGCCGAGGCCTTCTTCCAGCACCCAACGCATCGCCACGCGGTACTCCCCATCCTTGTAGCGAGCGCCATAGAACTGGGCGAGATCGTTCTGGGTTTCTGGCTCCAGGTTGCTTTCCTTGCCAAAGACATACATCGGCGAGATCGCCGTGGTCTCGTGCGTGGTGCCCGGATTCAGGAAGTTGGTCGCATGACCGGCAATCGTCGACAACTCCGGGTCGTTGTTCCGCTTGTGCGAATAGTCGTCGTTCATACAGAACGAATGCTCGCCCGTGTTGAAGCGAACCGTGGGATCGCCGATATCAAAGGCGTCCGGCGGCACGATGCCCGTTTCGTACCAGCGCTTCCACCGCTCC
>JBGTJM010000470.1:0-2637 GCA_041745115.1 Thermomicrobiales bacterium | reverse complement strand
AGGTGACCTGGCTCGCTCGCGCGCTGGACCATATCGAGAATCTCGGGAGCGAGTTTTTCTCTTGCGTCGTGAAAGCGAACTGCGAGTTCCTGTACGTGGAGGAGGAGCGCTGGTATGTCGGCATTCGATGAGGCTGATTCGCGCAGCTCGTCGGCTGACACGGTGAAATACGGTCGTGAGGTGTCGAAGTTTCCAATCCGGACCCGGCCGACGCCTTCCAGCACAACTTGAATGGCATTGTTCTGTTGCCGTTCGACCGAAACGATCTCAGCCAGAGATCCGACGGTGAATAAATCGTCGGGTTCGGGTTCTTCGATATCAGGATCGCGGTGGGCAGTGACTACGAGTCGGCGATCTCCAGAGAGCGATTCCTCGACTGCCTGGATGGATCGAGGGCGACCTACCAGCAATGTCACGATGTTGCGGGGAAAGATGACGACATTCTTGAGCGGCAGCAATGGATATCTGCGAGCGTACAGCTCGTGCCTGCTCATCGAGGTTCATCCTTAACCAGATACGGCGTTGCGCGTCTGCGCTGGCCGGCAATGGATAGCATACGTTCGCGAGTTCGCCGTCGAACTGAGTGCGAATCCGGGCGCAATCAAGCGGTCGTGCAGGTAGGTTGCCTGCAGGCCGATGTGCCAGGGCCACTAGCATACCATCAGTTGCCGAGACGTGTACGTACATTCTGTGACTAATGCGCCTGCCGAGAGCGGTACTAGCCTCCTGCAGTCTCAGACGACGCGCAATTGGCACGGTAACACCGCGTCATAGTTTCCTGAATGTCATCGACATCGTCGGTGACTTTCAGCAGGTCGAGGTCGTGGTCGCTGATGAGTCCTTCGAGGAGAAGCTGCTCTCGAATCCATCGCACGATGTCGTTCCAGAACGCAGAGTCGTACAGCACAACCGGAAAATTGCCGAGTTTGCCTGTCTGAATCAGTGTCAGCGCTTCGAACAGCTCATCGAGAGTTCCGAACCCTCCGGGGAAGATGACAAAGCCTTCTGCGTACTTGACGAACATCGTCTTTCGGACGAAAAAGTACCGGAAGTTCAGGGGCAGATTGACATAGGTGTTCATTCCCTGTTCGTGCGGTAGCTCGATGTTTGCGCCGACTGAAACCCCTCCGGCTTCGTGGGCGCCTCTATTTGCGGCCTCCATGATGCCGGGACCACCGCCCGTGATCACTGCGAACCCTGCCTCTACCAGTTTTCGACCTGTTTCCACTGCGGCTTTGTACCAGGGATGATCCTCACCGATTCTGGCCGAGCCGAATACGGTGATGGCTGGCCCCAGAGCCGCCAAACCATCAAAGCCATGGACGAACTCGCCCGTGATTCGCATGACTCGCCACGGATCACCGTCGGTGAATGGCTCCTGCGGTTGTGCCTCGGCGAGGCGTCGACGGAGCAACCGGGAATCTTCGGTGGGTGTGCCTCGTCTGGCTGCAACGTCGAGCGTTGGGTTGGGGATGAGATGAGACGAGGATACTGTTTTCGAATCACGTTCATTGCTACCCATTCGTTTGAACTCCGATTGTGCAACTGATTGCTCGTTCGCACTGTTGTCGCAATGTGATCGAGTCCAGTTAGACGGACCTATCGCGCACGGTAGACTTTACAGGACCTGGCGAGGGGCAAGCGTGACTCGGATATTCGCTGATGGTGCGTGAGACAGAATTGATGTTACGTGTTTCCTGATCTGTGTGGAGCACGGCTCGCTGATTCGAAATTCACGATCGGACGGGGACCTGTGAAAGCGCGCGGCTCGTTGTCTCTGGTCTTGCTGCTAGGTATTGCCGTCGTTCTTGCCGGATGCACCTCCCGCGGCCAGGACGACGCAGAAAGCGAAGTCGTCAGTGAGCTCGATCGTCCTTTGGTCGATCCGATTTCAGGTCCGCCGGTTTTTGGACCGCCAGTCTGGACGCTGTCCACAGATCCGTCCACGAGCGAGCCGATAGGTGCGGTGGAATTTTTCAGTGTTGACGATTCTGCGCTATCAGTGGCGTTTCCCATTGTGCAAGTGCCATCAGATGCGCGCATCGACGCAATCTGGAGCTTCGAAGGCACAGAGCTCAATCTGCCCGAGACAAGCGTGTCGATCGACCAGGATCGACGAGAAGGCTGGATAGCATTCAGTTTGACCAACTCTGCGTCATCAGAATGGCCAGATGGATCGTACCGAGTGGCTTTGATTTCTGGCGGAGTAGAAGTGGCGGCTGCTGAAACTCAGATTTTGAAGAACGCCAGCGATGGGTGAAGCTTCGTGTGTGAGCATTGAATGGCGAAATCCCAAAGTGTTACGATTTGCAAATGCACTGGTAACCGGGTTTCAGATCAAGAATCGCCATCGGCCATCTCCGAGAAACTGGACCCGATTGGAGCGTTCCTGTAGGATTTTAAGGTTCACTACTCTCACTATGTCACTCGCCAGTTTGTGGACAGGGCCATGAGTCAATTCGGAAACGACGACGAGTTCACAGAGCCACCTTCGATGACTATTCGCAACCTGCGAGAAAGCGGGCACTCCAAGGGTGGTACCCCATGGACGCGCCCCGCAGTGCCATTTGTGTGGCAAAGGGAAAAACGGTTGCTGCTTCTCGATGAAGACATCTCTGGATGGGTATTCGCCGAGCT
>JBGTJM010000469.1:0-12701 GCA_041745115.1 Thermomicrobiales bacterium | reverse complement strand
ACGCTGGCCTCATCGTCGACTTCTTCCCCAAGAATCCAGTTCACAAGAAGAACAGCCAACACCACCAACGCAATTGTGACAATGAGATAGTCAAATTGTTCCCAGAGCAATGATGCAAGGCGCGTTTCACCAAGCGCACCGGTCGCACGGGATTCCATGTGGATGTAGAAAAACCGAATCAGCAACGCGACGACGAGCGTCCCGGCTGCGAGGGAAATCACCACACCGCCTGTTCGATCCCTGCGCCTGGCAGCACCGGATGAAAACGCAGTTCCGCAGCCAACTCCCAACAAGAGCGTTGCGAGAACAATAATTCCGGTCGCTGCGACGAATCGGCCAGTCTCATCGGCCAGTGGCAATGCTGAGGAAAGCCTGTCTCCCACGTCATTTGACCACCAGAGTGCCAGCTCTGATCCGATGAGTGCTCCAGCGATGACAATCAGCCCTCGCGCCACACCTCGCCAGTATCCGATGATACCAATCGTCAAGAGGATTGCGGCCAGCAATGCATCGAGAAGGTTCTGCTCCGTCATGTGATCCCCGGTGAGTTTTCAGCCAGCTCGATTTCCGAACCAGCAAGGCCAACGCTGCAAGGCATCCGAAAAAGCGGAGCGATTGCCATCGTGCATCAGAAACGATTCTACGCCCGTTTGTCGTAACAGGCATGCTTCGTGTGTACGGATCGGCAAGGCAACGCCGCCTTCTGCAAAAACATGTCCCGGTCGCGAACTCCGCGATCCGGGACATATCTGTTTGCTATACAGGCGCTTGCAGGTTCTCCGGCAAGCGACGCTACTCAGGTTGACTCGTGACAACCACGTCTTTGTCGAAACAAACCGGAAGCCTCCCGGTCCAGGGTCCCTGCCGCGTTCCCGTCAGATATGGCTTTTGCACATACATCTGAATCCAGTATCCGAGTGGAACGTAGACCGCGTTCTGGAGCAACAGTGTTTCCGCCTCCTGGAACAACGCGTTTCTTGCCTCCTCGTCCGCTTCCAGATCGGCTTCCGAGGTCAGCGATTCGAAGCTCTCGGCATCAGAGCCTGGCTCGAATTCTCCGGACGATTCAAGCGTCGCATCCCAGTTGAACAGCCCCCGCATATACGATGACTCCGGAGAAACAATCTCGCTGAGGATGTGCGGTGTTTCCCAGAGATTCCACCAGCCGATGATGTCAAACTGGCGTCCACCATTGTCCAAATCGAGGTCCGAGATTTGTTGCCTGGACATCGACGTGTCATGTTCGATCACGATTCCGCTATTCTGCTCGATCATGTCCAGCAACGCTCTGGCCCTTGACTTCTCCGCATCCGATTCCTCGAGCGGCTGTCGATACACGATCTGAGGCAGATCGGCCCCGCTGGCATACCCAGCCTCGTTGAGCAGAGCCTGTGCACCTTCCGGGTCAAACGCAATCCCCTCTGGCGCTTCATAGTTTGCAATCGTTGCGAGTACGGGCGGCGTGAACGACGAAGCAGGAGTCCACGTACCATTCCAAATCACGGTGGCCAGCTCATCTTTATCAATCGACATCGCGACCGCGCGCCGGACTCGCACATCGTCGAACGGTGGCTGCCGAAAGTCCATGCCAACTGACGTGACATTTCCTTCAGGTGAAATCCGAACGAGTTCTTCAGCAAGCGCCGAATCCTCTTCGACCATCGACTTCAGTGACATCGGCACGTCGGCCGAAATAGCCTCATCAGCAATGTACAGATCGAGCGCAGCCTGCGCAGCTTCCGGGCCAGTCACAAATGGCCACTCGATTCGACTGATAGACGGTGAGTTTCCATCGTAATGAAACGTATTTGGCTCCATCACAAGATTCGTCGATGGGTCGAACTCCGTGAACTGCCACGGACCCGTGCCAGCGCCATTCAGCACAAACTCTTCGTCCCCGTACTCCGCCAGAACAGCCGGATCGATGACACTCCAGACAAACGATGCCATCAGTGACGGCAAAAACGTATAGGGAGTGCTGAACTCAACCTCGACGGTTGACTCATCGATGGCCCGGAAGCCGATTTCGTCGTCCTGCTTGGCTACATACCTTCGATAGCCCGCTACATGAGACATGAAGTTCGCCATCGGAGATAGTCGATCCGGGTCCAAAGCCCGCTTCCATGACTCAACAAATGCTTCCGCGGTCACCGGATTGCCGCTGGCAAACGCTGCATCCGATCGAATCGCAAAGGTGTAGGTGAGGCCATCCTCACTGATCTCATAGCTCTCAGCGAGATCGAGCTCCACCTTTCCGTTCTCGTCATACCGCAGTAAACCGCCCCAGACGTTAGGGAACATCACCCAGAACGGGCCCCAATTGACCGTGCGATGAGGATCGAGCGTGACCTGCTGGCCATACGGATCGAAAGGCACCGAGATCGTAACGTCGGTTTCGATCTCATCGTCCTGGTAGAGCACGGAAGAACGAGCTGATCCGCCTGGGGCCGCGAGCGTCGAACCACCGCGTGCCAATGCGATCGCTCCTCCTGCGATCGCGGTCATCCGAAGCATATCCCGCCGTGAAATCGATGGCATTCCACTGCTCAGGGTCGTCAGAAGTTCCCGAACCTGGGTGCTGTCGGCGTCAAAACGGCGATTCCGGTTTGAACCAATGGACATCGTAGTGATCCCTCCGCTGTTCTCAGTGCTGTGGCCCGAACGGCTCCGCTCAGGTTCGACAGTCGTAACGACTCAATAGAACAATTCCCGGAAACCGCAACAAAATGAGCGGTACTACGGCGAATGTAGAACGACCTCAATCCACTCGACCTCGTAAACGTGTTAACTCGGACTCTGGTTTCTCCTTGGACGGGGAACCGTCAAATCGTAAGGCCGCTCAGTATCCATACTCACGTGAGCCGGCGTCGTTCAAATATGCCGCGAGCAGCGAAATGCACGCATCGATATCATCTATGCTCGCCATCTCATTGACCGTGTGTATGTAGCGGGTTGGCAATGAAAGCGTGATCGCCACATTCCCGGATCGCACTCGCTGTGTCGCTCCAGCATCCGTACCGCCTCTCGGCAGAATCTCGAACTGGTGCGCGATATCGTGTGCTTCAGCGAGATCGCGAAAGTGCTTCAACAGCGCCGGATGTGAAATCACCGACGAATCCATGATCTTCAATGCCGCCCCGGAACGCAACGTCGTCACATGTGAATGCGGCTTGGATTCAGGTATGTCCATCGCCAGCGTCACATCGAGTGCGATCGAAATATCAGGCTCGGCGCCATACGCAGCGGGGCCTGCTCCTCGCAGGCCAACCTCCTCCTGCGTGGTTGCAACGGCAAAGATTTCCGCGGACGAATGCGTTGCCGCCTTCACCGCTTGCAGCATGATGTAAATGCAGACACGATCGTCCAGCGACTTGGACATCACACAGTCGCCGACTCGCTCGAGCGAACGATCCATCGTTACCGTGTCACCGATCTCCACACTTGACTTAATGTCATCAACACGCATGCCAAGATCGACAAAGAGATCATCGATCGTTGGTGGTCGAATCTCTGAGGATTCCAGCAAGTGAATGGGCTTCGATGCTGCTTGCAGCGCCCCGCGCAGCGTTGTACCGGCATATCCATGCACGAGCACCCTCTGCGCCACAAGCACGCGTGGATCAAATCCTCCGACTGGCTGGAGACGGAGAAACCCCTGGTCATCGATGTGCCGAACAAAAAAGCCGATCTCGTCCATGTGGGCGGCCAGGAGCACTTTGGGACCGCCCTTACCAGCCCTGCGACCAATCACATTTCCCAGCGCATCAACTGCGACTGAGTCAACAACGGTCCGCATCTCTTCCAGAACCACTTCCCGAATTCTGTCTTCACGGCCGGGAATGCCTGGTGCCGCGCAGAGTTTTCCCAAAAGGTCGATATCGAGCTCGGCCACGTTAGTCCTTTCAAACCAATGAATTTCATCCTCGATCATCGTAGCCAAACGAGATCAGGAAGGTTTCTGATCACTCATCCGTGCCGGGTATCACCAGAATGCCTGTGGTACGGGAAAGCCCATCCTCAGAGTAGCTCACCAGACCGAACGATCCAATACTGACATTCAGACCATTTGTTGACGAGAGATCTGAAGTTGTGGTTTCGAATGCGTCCTCGCAGGCAATTCCGTCAAAGTCGATGTCGAGATCGAAGTTGCCTACAGGGTCCTCGTCATATGCAGCCTGAGCGGCCGCCTGACCCTCAAACTGTTGACACGCCTCACTGTCATCAGTGATCCCAAAATCCACATCACCAGAAAATCCCATCACAATCGTCTCGACGATTGAAACAAGTCTTTCCGTCCCAATGTAGAAGACCCCATCATGATCCTCGGGAAGCAGCGATATCACCTCAACATACGCAGGATCAGTTGAAAGATACGGCCCAGTACCCAGCGCGTAATCAGGTACTGCATTCCCCAGTCCAAGGACGAACTCACCATCGAGTACGCCGTACTGAACCGTGATCTCCTGACCTTCGACAGGGACAACAATCTGACTCAGCAGCGCATCTCCGAATGAAGCAGTCGTCACCCGCGCCTGACCTTGAGCCGCAGCCTGAATCAACACCCCGAGACTCCTCATGGAATCCCCGACCACCTCTGCATCGTCTAGTTCAGAAATCAGGATCGCCGAGATTGCAGCCGGATTGACCAGATCGATTTCAGTCAGAGCGAATCCATACTCTCCAGCCAATTGCCTGAGAAACTCGGTCTGGGCGTTGAAGCCAAGAAGTACAGAAAGTCCAGCAAACTGTTCCTCGAGATACGCCTCAGTAATCTCCGGCGGAGGGCCCACGTCGTCGCTCGCGATCGATGAAAGTCCAACGACCAGAAGCTGCTCGATCAACCTGATCACCAATGAATCTCCAAGATCCATGCCGTTTACAGCCAGAATGGTGCCCTCCGGAATGCGTTCAGCAAAAGACAGATCCGATGCAGTGGTGGCAGCAGCATCTTCCATCATCTCGCTCTGCACCTGGGCGGTGTCGATTCGAAAGCCCTCATCAGTTGCAGAAAGAGCGAATCCCGACGCAAGGCCAGGCTCGATGAGAAGTGACAGTGAGAATCCAACCCCCATCTCCTGGATCACTTGCTCGAACATCGAGAAATCCTCTGGAGACTTCGCAAATCCGAAGGCCATCACCTCGCTTGGCAATGCGGTGGCCACCGACTGAAACTCACTCCGCTCGGGCAACGCCGGCAACACTCCATTGTACGTCTGTACGTACGCGATCGCGTCGTCTACAGATGCTGTGAATACCAGGATCTGCCCGAGGACGACCACCGTTCCCTGAACGTTGCCTCCCAGAGTCGACACAACGATCTGGGAACCATCAATATCACGCTCTTCTATCGTCGCGCCGCTCGCTACTTCGCTCTCACGAAACTCGTTCAAGAGGCTGTCAACCGACTCAGCACTTCCGGCGTCAACAATGAGGGCAAAACCCTCGGGAATATCAAGTTGGTCGGAATCAATCCCTGCTGATTCCAGCAAGTTGTCAACTGTCCCTCCGCCTTCGTCGAACCCCTCATCCGAAGTGTCGGCCTGGCCCCCAGCAACTTGAGCCACCCTCCCGAAAAGCCCTTCGGACGGATCTGCGTTTTCTTCTTCGCCCAAGGTTGCCAGATCGACGTTCCGAACGGAGATGGCAACCTCCACGAGCCGCATTTCCTGAAGGTCGCCAGTCAGCTCGCTGTCTGGCCCAACAACGGTTTCGATCGAACTGGAGACTAAATCCTCTGCAGAACCAAGGCCTGCTCTTTCCAGGAGCTCCACAGCGCGCTGCATTTGATCGCTGTCCAGATCAGCTTCGATCACCAGGTACGCCTGCACGTCGTCAGGCACCGCAGATGCTGTACTCAGTGAAAGTGGCGAGCGCGCAGAGGCGCCAGTCACCTGAAACGAACCGGCGCCGGCCTGAAGGACAAGAGCAAAAATAAGAACAAATGCTGTCGTGAAAAGAAAGATCGGGCTAAGCATCGATGATCGACGAGGTGCTCTAAAAAGAATACTCACAAGCTCTGCTCCTTAGCGCGAAAGTGAATCGATGCAAAGTGCTGATGCAGACATTCCCGGCTTTCGGGATTCAACCCTACTCCTGCAAATGCTCGTCGACACCCGTAGCTATGCTAAAAATGATCATGAACAAGCCCGCCAGCAATCCAATGATGACAACAATCGCCGCGAACATCAGCACAAAACTCAGTACGTCTTTCGCGATATCCACCAGTTCAACTCCTTGGAAGGTGAGCGCGTCACCCTGCCATTATATGGCCCACCAGAACATTCGCCTACGCGTGCAAAGGGCGCTCCAGATGGAGCGCCCCTGTCAACGTATCGCATTCGAGCGCTAGGCAACCATCGGAGCCTCGCTCATCGACGCGTGAAAAACCAGCTCATTGTCGCGCTCGTCAATCAATATGGTCTCCCCTTCGGTGACCTCTCCTCTGATCAGCTTCACCGACAGCGGATCGAGCACTTCCTTCTGGATCACCCGCTTCAGCGGTCGCGCGCCGTAAACCGGGTCATACCCCATTGAAGCAATCAGAGCCCTCGCAGCTGGAGTAATTTGAACGTCAATGTTGCGTTCAGCAAGCCTGCCAGCCACCCGCTGCAGCTGAATGTCGACAATAGCGCCAAGCTGCTCCCTTGTAAGCGGTCTGAACGTCACGATCTCGTCGATTCTGTTCAGAAACTCCGGCCGGAACTCGGAACGCAGGACGTCCATAACTCGTGTCCGCATCTCTGCCTCGTCACCAGCAAGTGCAGCAATCGTCGCGGATGCAAGATTGCTGGTCATGATCACTGCCACATTCCGGAAATCGACCGTACGGCCCTGCCCATCAGTCAACCGACCATCATCGAGGAGCTGCAGAAGCACGTTGAACACATCGGGATGCGCTTTTTCGATCTCGTCCAGCAGCAGCACGCTGTAGGGTCGACGACGAACCGCCTCGGTAAGCTGTCCGCCTTCTTCATACCCAACGTAGCCCGGAGGCGCACCGATCAGCCGGCTCACAGAGTGCTTCTCCATGTACTCCGACATGTCGATTCGGGTCATCGACTCCTCATCATCGAAGAGGACCTCTGCAAGGGCTCTCGCCAGCTCCGTCTTTCCGACACCAGTGGGACCGAGGAACAGAAAACTGCCTATCGGTTTGTTCGGATCAGAAAGGCCCGCTCGCGATCGCCTGATCGCATTGGCAACGGCTTCAACGGCCTCATCCTGGCCAACCACACGCTCATGCAGTCGATCCTCGAGCTGCAACAACTTCTGGATTTCGCCTTCCATCAACCGGGAAATCGGTATGCCGGTCCACCGACTGACGACATCGGCGATATCCTCCGCATCCACCTCTTCCTTCAGCAGCTTGCCAGATGCCTGCAACCGGGCCAGGGTCTCCTCAGCTTCTCGAATCTGCTGCTCCAGCTCCACCAGCTTTCCGTACTGAAGCTCCGCTGCTCGATTCAGATCGTAGCTTCGCTGCGCCTGTTCGATCTCGATCCGCGTGTGATCGACCTCGTTGCGTAGATCAGAAATCTGCTTCAGCGCCTGGCGCTCCTGTTCCCAGCGAGATCTCAGAGCGTTGCGCGACTCCTGCAGGTCGGCCAGCTCAGCCTCGAGGGCATCGAGCCGCTGCTTGCTCGCATCGTCTTTCTCTTTTTTCAGTGCTTCCCGCTCGATCTCTAGCTGCATCACCCGGCGCTCGATCTCATCGAGCTCAACCGGCATCGATGTGATTTCCATCCGCAGTCCAGACGCTGCCTCGTCCACAAGATCAATCGCCTTGTCGGGCAGAAAACGATCGGCAATATAGCGGTGCGACAGCATCGCCGCTGCCACCAGCGCAGAGTCCAGGATCTTCACGTTATGGTGTACTTCATACCGTTCTCGCAGTCCACGCAAAATCGAAATGGTGTCCTCTACGGAAGGCTCTCCAACCATCACCGGTTGGAAACGGCGCTCCAGAGCAGCATCTTTCTCGATATGCTTCCGGTATTCGTCCAAAGTCGTTGCGCCGATGGCATTGAGCTCGCCCCGAGCCAGCATTGGCTTGAGCAGGTTGGCTGCGTCCATCGCGCCCTCGGCTTTTCCTGCGCCAACGACGGTATGAAGCTCATCGATAAACAGGATCACCTCGCCCGCGGCCTGTTCGACTTCTTTCAGAACAGCCTTCAGCCGTTCTTCGAACTCGCCCCGATACTTCGCTCCCGCTATTAACGAACCCATGTCAAGCGCGATCACCCGCTTGTCTTTGAGTCCTTCGGGCACATCCCCGCGCACAATCCGCTGGGCCAGTCCCTCCGCGATCGCCGTCTTTCCCACCCCTGGTTCACCGATGAGCACAGGATTGTTCTTTGTGCGTCGCGACAATACCTGAATCACCCGCCGAATCTCGTCGTCGCGGCCGATCACCGGGTCCAGCTTTCCCTTTCTGGCAAGCTCGGTGAGATCGCGGCCGTACTTCTCCAGCGCCTGATACTTGTCTTCGGGATTCTGATCGGTGATACGCTGACCTCCTCGAATTTCCTTCAACGCAGCTTTTATCTTGTCGCCAGTCACACCCGCATCCACGAGTGCTTTTGCTGCGGATCCGCCAGCCTCACTGATCCCGAGAAGCAAGTGCTCGGTGCTCAGGTATTCGTCACCGAATTGCTGGGCCGAGCGTTCAGCTGAATCGAGAGCTCGCTGCGTCGACGGGGATGGTCTGGGTTCGGAGTCATATTGCAAACGCGGCTGCTGGTCGATAATCCTGGTCAGTTCGTTCGCAACTGCACCAGTGTCGGCGCCACACTTCCGCAAGATCTGCGGCACCAGCCCATCTTGCTGATTGATCAGACTAAGCAGCAGCATCTCCGGTTCAAAATGAGCAAGCCGTTTCTCCCTCGTCAGGCGTTGCGCCTCGACGATCGCCTGCTGTGCTTTTTCGGTAAAACCCTGAGTTTGAGCCATGTATGATCCCCTGTTTTTACAATACGCTGATGAGATATATGTGATCCGGCTATCGGAACGTTGTCCTAAGTTGAGTCTCGACGCCCTTCAGCAGTTCGAGTCTGCTTTTCGATCGACTCTTGTTCGACGAATCCCAGCGCTCTCAGTGCCTCATCGACCTCCGTGTAGACCTGCCCAAGTTGCCCTGCTGACACGCCGGCCCCTGACCGAGATGCCGATTCGCTGAGACCTCCCACTGCGACCTTCAATGCCCGCAACTGATTCGTTAGCTCCAGGGCTAGCGCGACACCTGCCAGATTCAGGCCCCGATGCTCGACCAGATACTTGACCTGCCTGAGGCGCTCGATGTCCTGATCGGAATACAGCCGCAAGTTGCCGTGCGTTCGCGAAGGCGCCACGAGTCCTTCCCGTTCGTACTTGCGAAGCGTCTGTGGGTGCATCTCCAGCAAGCGCGCCGCCACACTAATGACAAACACCGGTTCGTCTATTCGACCTGCCACGTTCACGACTCCTTCTTACATCATCCAAATGATAGAGGTTGATACAGCTCGTGTCAAGGTTCATGGGTGCCTCAGAAAATCCGGGCAATCTCCTACCAGATGCTTTGCAGAACCAAAAAAACGCCCGGGCAAATGCCCGGGCGCGAAGCAAATTGCGTCGAATTGGCGTCTCGCTAGGCAGTCGCTTTCTCCAACGCCCGTCGAGTGAGAACTCGAGTCAGGTGAGCCCGATAGTCAGCCGATGCATACACGTCACCATTCAGCTCGCCCAGATCGCTCGTCACCTGAGCGGCAGCGGCGGCAATCGAATCGGCATTAACTGGCTTGCCCTGCAACTCGGCTTCCGCCGCAGCTGACCGCATCGCATACTCCGGCGATCCTGTCACAGCTACTCGAGCTGAAGAGCAAACATTTCCATCCATCTTCAACGCGACGGCAACCCCAACCACTGCATAGCCGGACGCGGGATGCGCGTGCTTCACGTACGCCTGGTGAGCCCCCGCGAAATCGCTCGGCAGCGAGATAGACGTGATGATTTCATCAGTTGCGAGCGATGTCGTGAGCAGTCCGACAAAAAGCTCACTCACGGGCACCGTTCGCGGCCCTCCACTCCCAACGACAGTGACAGAAGCATCCAGGGCCAGCGCGACCGCTGTCAGGTCGGCTGCCGGATCGACATGTGCCAGCGATCCGCCCAATGTTCCGCGTGACCGAACCGCCGGATCTCCAACGACATTTGCGGCTTCAACGAGCATGGGGAATGCACCGGCAAGCTCCGTTGAATCGATCAGCTCGCGATAGGTCGCGCCAGCACCAATCGTTGCGCCACCATTGACACTTATGCCCTTCAGCTCGCCAATACGCCCAATGTCGATCAGCGCCGCGGGAGCAGCGAGTCGCAGCTTCATCGCGGGTAGCAACGAATGCCCTCCCGCCAGAATCTTCGCATCAGGATTCGCATTCAGCAGGCCTATCGCCTCGCTCACAGAATCCGGCCGGTGATATTCAAACTGCTCGGGATACACGTGGACTGCCTCCTCTACCTCAAATCGACCAGAGTCACGATCTTCACAATCAGGTTGCCGCCAATTCGGCTCAATTGAGTGCTTGCCAGACCCGTTCCGGAGTCATCGGCATCGGGATATCGGTAACCCCCAAATGCGCCAGAGCATCTATCACAGCATTCGCCACCGCTGGCGTCGAGGCTATTGTACCGGCCTCACCAGCTCCTTTGACGCCCATCGGATTGACCGGCGATGGCGTAACGGTGCGATCGAGCTCATACGTTGGCACCTGGTGCGCTTTGGGAATCGCATAATCCGACAATGTTCCAGTCAAGAGCTGCCCATCGTCGTTGTAATGAGCACCTTCATACAGTGCCTGCGCGAGACCCTGGGCGATTCCGCCATGAATCTGTCCATCAACGATAAGCGGGTTGACCACATTTCCCACATCGTCGACAGCAAGATACCGTATCACGCTGACTTCACCGGTATCTTTGTCCACCTCAACCACGCAAACGTGCGTGCCAAAAGGAAACGTGCAGTTTGGCGGGTCATAGTAAGTTGTTTCGTCGAGGAACGGTTCCATGCCATCTGGCAGGTCGTAGCCAACATGAGCCGCCAGAGCAATCTCCTGGATGGTTTTCGCGTTGTCCGGAGATCCTTTCACGAAGACCTTGCCATTCTCGAACTCCAGGTCCTCCTCAGCGGCTTCGAGCATGTGTGCGCCAAGCTTCTTTGCCTTCGCAACCACTTTTTCTGTACTCTTATAGATCGCAGTTCCACCCACGGAAAGTGATCGGCTACCGTAGGACCCAAAGCCGAATGGCACGCCCAGCGTATCCGAGTGCTTGATCTCCACATCATCGTATGGAACACCAAGCTGATCCGAGACGAGCTGAGCAAAAGTCGTTTCGTGTCCTTGCCCGTGTGGCAGTGAGCCTGTCGTCACAACGACCTTGCCGGTCAGATGGACCTTCACATTGGCACTTTCCCAGAGCCCGGCCCCCCATCCTTCACCCGGCAGTCCAATCCACTTCGAAGGCGCCACCCCGCAGACCTCGACGTACGTCGAAAGCCCTATTCCCAGCAGCTTGTTGTCACCTTGATTGATCCTGGACGCCTGCTCGCTTCTCAGACCGGTGTACCCGACGGCTTCAAGTGCTTTGTCAAGCGCCATCTCGTAATTTCCGCTGTCATACGGGAGCATCCCAATTCCGGTGTCATACGGAAAGTCCTCTGGTTGGATGAAATTCCGCCGTCGCACCTCCGCCGCATCGACTCCAGTGGCCTTCGCCACCAGATCGCAGGCTCGCTCGATGACATACGAAGCCTCCGGCCTCCCGGCGCCGCGATACGCGTCGACCATCGCCGTATTCGTATAGGTACCAATCACGTCGACCCGGATGTTCGGAATCTTGTAACAGCCAGCAACCATCCGACCATAGAGCGTTGTCGGAATGCCGCCAGCAATAGTCGAGAAATACGCGCCGATGTTTGCCCAGGTCTTGACCTTCAGCGCAGTGATATGTCCATCCTGCGTCGCGCCAATCTGAATATCCGTGACGTGGTCTCTGCCGTGAGTCGTGGTCAGGTAGTTCTCTGACCGATCCTCCACGAACTTCACAGCCTTGCCACCAAGCTTCTGGGACAGCGCCATCGTCAGCGCCATGTCGTAATAGACGAAGATCTTGCAGCCGAACCCGCCGCCCATGTCTGGCGCGATAATGCGAATCTTCTGCTCGGGAATCCCGAAAACAAACGCCGCCAGCAGCAGCCGATGCACATGCGGGGCCTGTGAAGTTGCCCAGAGCGTGAAGTCGCCAGTCGCGGGATCATATTTCGCGATAGAGCCTCGAGTCTCTATTGACGTTGGTATCAACCGCTGATTGACGAAATGCTGCTCGATTCGCACATCTGACGCTGACAGCGCAGCGTCGACCACGCCTGCCTCTTTGCCGCACGACCATTCCATGACGATGTTGTTCGGGGCCTCTTCATGCAGTTGAGGCGCTCCTGGCTCCGTGGCCTTTTTGGCATCGACGACTGCAGGCAATGGCAACCAGTCAACCAGTACCGAGTTCGCTGCGTCCCGGGCCTCCGAGGCTGTCTCCGCCACGATCACCGCCACAGGATCGCCGACCTGATGCACCTCCCCAACCGCAAGCACCCGCGGCGTCACAGCGTGGGTTTCCACTCCTCCTGCCTGCCACGCGGCCGGCAGCGGATTCAAATCCATGAAATCTTCGCC
>JBGTJM010000468.1:0-2726 GCA_041745115.1 Thermomicrobiales bacterium | reverse complement strand
GTACTCGTAGATCCTTTACTTTCGCCTGGCTCGCCGTTGCACTGCTTTGCTTTGGCGCGGCGGGCGGTACCTATTTCCGCGTCGCCGCTCAGGACGCCACTCCACCAGCACACGGAGAAGCACACGGCGCGGTCGGCATCGCCGGCAAAGTCTTCGGTGGTGTCGAGCCTCTTTCCGCTCCAGGCCACCGGCTTGAGATCTACTACATGGAGTGGGCGCCAGGATCCTACGTGACGCCACACTATCATCCGATGTCCTACATCACCTGCGTTGCGTCCGGCGCGCTTGGGTTCACTATGCACGAGGGATCGGTCTCCGTAACGCGAGCCGGCACCGGCGAGATGCCCGAGTCGACTGAGCAGGTGCAACCTAACATCGAAGTCATCCTCGAGCCTGGTGATTGCATCAGCGTGGACAACGAAGCCGCTAACACTATCCACTCAGCGCGCAACGCCGGGAATGGCACGACTATCGCCTGGGAAGCCGATCTCTATCCAATCGATCAGCCGTTGACCGTTTTTGTCGACGAGCAAGGCAATCCTGTCCCCTGAGTATGAGGACCATGCAGAGCGCCCTCGCGATGGCAGAGACCCGATCTGGTGACCTGCTGCGACGGCAGCAGCTCCTTTCGTAGTCGGGCCGTGGTGCAGATTGCATCGGCTCCCCCAGGAGAGGGCTCTGCCGAGAAACGCTGAACAGAAGCTGTGGGTCGACGATCGTTGTGACTCCAATCTGAGCGAAACCTCGGCCCGATGTACCGGCACTCTGCATCCTGGCAGGCCGGTGGAGAAGTCATCAGTGACGACCGCCGAAGCAATCGCAGCCCTGGAGGTGGAGAAGTGCGATACGCCGAAGCCCAGCTTTTCAAAAGTGATTGCTCACCAATGGTCATCCCAGATGCAGTCCACGCGCAGATCATGGCCGCCGTCGTTGCCTCGACGTTCGCTGAAACGTTCGGCGAGTGGAGCGGCAACTCGGTTCGGCCCGTGGAGGTGACTCGATAGTCATGCACTACGGCGACCACCAGAATCGCTCAGTTATTGATCAGTTTGGTTTCCAAACTGCCTGGAAACCTTCGATCGGGAAGGCAGGTCGTGAACCCGGGGTCAGGGGGCCCCGGGCACTACTGCTGGCTGTTTCGCTATCGATTGCGTTGCTTGCTGGAGTGACCGGTGGCTATGTTGCAGGTACTGACTATGGATCGGTCGCCACCAACTCACGCACCGTTGCCGCGGTGGAGCCAGAGAAGATTGCCGGCTTTTATTCGGCGCTGAATCGGGCAATTGCCAACGGCAGTGATGCTGAGCTCCTGGACTGGCTGGCATCAGACTTTCGAAACCACACGACCGACAACGGATTATTGGTCGGACGTTCCGAGTTTCTGGCAGAGATCGAGGCTCTTCATGAGCGAGGAACCAACCTGACCTTACGGCCCGCCAATCCACTGATTTCAGACGATGTGGCGATGGTTCAGGTCGCTGTCAGTGAAACTGACGGCATTTTGAATGGTCCTCCCGGGTGGACCGCTGGTGCGGAGATCGTCACATCGGAGATTCTGCGATTTCGAGCCGGAACAGTGGTGGAACGATGGTCGACTTCGTTCCCAGGGGAGGAAATCGCGCCTGGTCCTCAGTCAGTTCAGGTCACGGTTGGCAGCGCGTTTGCGAGTCTGGAACAAGTCGTGATTCAGCCCGGGGGTTCTCTTCAACGTGTGAACCACAATAGCACTGGTCTGATAGTCGAGGAGGGCGTGATCGAGCTCAGCATGCCCTCAAACTCTGGAGGTGCAGATCAGGAGCGAGTCACGGTTCCGGGTGGTTCGGCAGTGCTCATCGAAGCGGGGCGACCGTATCGGATCTTAGTTCCGGGATCACAGATAGCCGCGATCACCCGGCTGGCTCTGGATCGAGTTGAGTTTGACGACACATATGTCCGGAATTTTGGCCCGAGCACAACAGTAGATACCCTTGTGGCTGCAGAGGTCGAAACAATCGCTCGCACCTTTTTGCCTGTCGAAGCGCCTCGGTCGTTGCTGATGAATGTGCGGCAGCTGTCGGTTCGACCGAGCGAGGTAGTCGAATCACACGAAGTCACCGCAATCGAGGTTCTGATTGTCAAAGAAGGAAGCCTGGAGGCAACGGTCGTTGAGGGTCTCGCTGAAGGGAATGCAACCATGGCAAAGCTGACAGATCGCACCACGATTGGGTCAAAAGAGGTTGCGATGTTGCAGCAAGGGACGGTCGCAGCGTACCGAGCATCAAGCGAAGCAGGGGCAAGATTCTGGATCTTCTGGTTTTCCGCCTTTGACGAATAGGTTTACTGCAGGCACGGCACTTCGGCACCAATCAGAGAACGTTCGAAATACCTCAATTGCAGAACCGCTGACGCGACTCAGCGCTTGGCGATTTTTCCGGAGAGTCTCATCACTCGCCCGGGGCAGGCACTGACCAATTCGGACTGTATTATAATTATCCAGTTGTCAACGAGGGCAGTTCCCTGATGGCATCAGCGTCCTGTTGTGATCCAGGTCGTTGCACGTTAACAATCGAGTGATGGAAAGAGAAGGGCGGTCGCTGGGCCTCATTGTGGGTTCAGAGGAAAGTCCGAGCTGCACAGAGCAAGGGTGCCTGGTGAAAGCCAGGGAGGCGTGATCTCACGTCGACAGTCCAGATTGGCGCGCTGGCAGCAGCGCGAGAGCAACAGAGACCAGGCCTGACCGGATCTCC
>JBGTJM010000467.1:0-16148 GCA_041745115.1 Thermomicrobiales bacterium | reverse complement strand
GATGAGGTTTGGGGAGGCATGCGGGACGGGTATTCCTTCAAAGGAGTCCAAACTGGTGGCGTTTCAGCGGGCCCATTGAAAAATGAGCACCTCGACCTGCCGGTTGACTTCGACTCGTTGACCGAAGTTGGTGGCATGCTGGGTTCCGGTGGGTTCGTCGTCTTCGATGAATCGGTTTGCGCCGTCGATTTCGCAAGGTATCTCACAGCGTTCAATCGAGTCGAATCATGCGCGAAATGCGTGCCTTGTACTTTGGGGAATCCAGCGCTGGTCGAAGTGCTCGATCGTCTCAGGCTCGGTCGCGGTAGCGTCAGTGATCTGCCGCTCATGCGTCGGACGTCGAAGCATGTGATCGAATTGTCGCTGTGTGGTCTTGGACAGGTCGCGCCTGCACCGCTTCTCGGCATGATGGACATGTTTCCCGAGGAGTTCGCCGAGCACGCCGAGCGCGGCTACTGCCGGTGTGGTGTGTGCCCAACGCCAAATCGCGGCACGGTTGCAATCGCCGCTGACTGACCGCCGATCAGGGCAGGCTTCGGCAAGATCTACGAACTAAACAGCTCGACGACCTGTCCAGCTCCTGACGAGAGTGCCTGATCGATCGCATATCGCGCCACTGTCACATCCTGAACGGCATTTCCGACAGACTTGAACAGGGTGACCTGCTCACGCGAGCTCCGCCCTCGTGCTGTATCTGAGGCCACGTGCCCCAGCTCGAGGTGCAGATCAGCCTCGCTGATAGCCCCCGCATCGATTGCCTTCAGCAGGTCACCAGCTTCAGCCATGATGGCGTCGAAGTTGTCCACGACAATCAACGCCCGACCAACCGTGTCCACCGGAATCTCCTGCATTTCTGGCGTGAAGGCCCCAACGGCGTTGATATGCGTGCCGGGGCGCACCGCTTCATCGCCGAACACCGCCCTCTTTGCCGTAGTCGCGGTGCAGATCACATCGGCTCGGCGGACTGCTTCGTTGGCTTCTGACGTGAGTTCTACCTCAGCGGTTACCTCCGGCCATTCTGTTCTGAGCGAAGACTCGAATCGAGCCAGACTTTCCTGACGCACATCAACTGCGACGATTCGCTCAATTGGGCGGACCGATGCGACGGCTGCTGCCTGCGTAACCCCCTGCACTCCAGCGCCAATGACCACGACCGTTTTCGCTTCCGGCAAAGCCAGGAGATCGGTGGCAGCCCCGGAAACCGCACCCGTCCTGAGCGCCGTCACGAAACTGCCGTCCATCATTCCCAGCGGGACGCCTGTCTCATGGTCGACAAGGCACACCAGAGCGTGAATCGTTGGTAGTCCCCGAGATGCATTTTCGCCGAAGAACGACACCATCTTGAACCCCAGGGCAGCCTTGGCAGGAACAAATCCCGGCATCATCAGAAGCGCGGCAGGATCGTCGTTCACTTCCAGCACCGAGCGCAACGGGGCTTGAGCCCGGTTTGCCGACAGCTCGACAAACGCTTCCTTCATCAACTCGACGGCTTGGCGCATAGGTACCAGTGATCGGACATCTTCTGTATTGAGAACGAGCAATTTGCAATCTCCTTGTGTCATCTGCGGCGGTGTCAGAGACCCGCAGTATCCACTAAGAACGCGTGTGGTGCATCAACCTTCGTAGGGACGATCCGTCGTTGCCGTTCTGGCACATGCTATACTCGCCCGGCTTCACTCTTGAGCATCGCCATCGCTCCCCTGCGCAATGACTCCAACCGCATGACAGATACTGGATTGTCCAACAGACTCCGGCAGCACTCGCGCCGCTCAGGCCTCGCAGTGGGCCTGACTATGGCCGCGACGATAGCTCTTTGTGTGTTTACGTCGGCGTGGATTTTCGGGCAAATCGAGCCGTACGTCGCCGAGATCACTGGGTACGAAGAAGCGACCGGCGTGCCTGAGGTCGTTGCAGCCGATTCGGAAACGCAGGATGATGGATCGGACAACGCATCCGGTAATCAGAGTGCGGCTCAACAGACACCAGAAGCAGCATCCGGGCAACCTACTCTGGCTGCTACGCAAATCACTCCCACCACAGAGACCTTCGAAGCCACTCATCGGTCGAATCCAAACTTCACCGTAAACTTTCGCCCGGGACCGAGCGTTTCGTCCGGCGATCCAATCGACGCGCTCTCTCCAAGCACCCCGATTCGATTTCTCGACGACGAGGCCATCGACGAAGAAGGGGTAATCTGGCTTCGGATGGAGACAGACGCTGGCCAGATAGGGTGGCTCAGGGAAGTCGATACCGAACCAATCATTCAGTAGCATTATCGCGATCGCAAGCCTTTCAAGGAGGAAAGCATATGCAGAAAGTCTCGATTATTGGATTGGGGCTCATCGGGGGATCAATCGGCTTGGGTTTGCGAGAGTGGTCTGCATCAAATGCGCGCAGCGGCCAGCCAGCGCTGGAAGTCATTGGATTCGATCTGAATCTCGAACACCAGAGCCGCGCGAAAAAAATGGGAGCCGTTGACGACACACAGTGGGAAATGCGCAAAGCCGTTCAGGATGCCGACCTTGTCATCCTTGCTACTCCAGTTATGGCAATGAAGGAGTTGATGAGCGACCTGGGACCACTGATGAAACATGGCACCGTGGTGACAGATACCGCATCGACCAAGCATGACGTGGTGCAATGGGCCAGAGAAACGCTACCTACAACGGTGCACTTCGTTGGTGGGCACCCGATGGCAGGAAAGTCAGAAAGCCTTGACGGCGCCGAGGCGTCGCTCTTCAAAGGGGCAACATGGTGCATCACCCCGTCGGTAAACGCCAGCGAGGAATCAGTCCGCACGGTGCTAGGCATGGTCGCGGCACTCGGTGCCGAGTCGTTTTTCGTCGATCCGTTGGAGCACGATGCATTCGTTGCCGGGGTGAGTCACCTCCCATTCGTCGTCTCTGCAGCTGTAATGAATGCGCTGGCAGCCGACACAGCCTGGAAGGACATGAAAACGCTCACAGCTGGCGGGTTCAAAGACGTAACCCGCCTGGCAAGTGGCAGCCCGGAGATGCATCGCGACATCACGATGACCAATCGAGAATCGATCAGACGGTGGGTCTCCGCAATGATTGGCGAATTGACTGAATTTCAATCGGCGCTGTCCATGCCGGAGGATGAGGTCTCTGCCGCAGTCGAAGCGTTTTTCACAAATGCTCGAGACCGGCGAGCCGAGTGGGCGGTTCAGACGTCGCGCGAAGCTGAGCTCCTTGGCACCGGGGGTGGTCCAGCGTCTGAAGGAATTAGCGATCACATGAGTCGGATGTTTCTCGGTGGGCTGATGCGCAAGCGCCGCGTTCCCGAAGACCAGGAGACAAAAGCGTCCGGAAACGGCCGCCGAACTGGGTAAGACACTACGGAAGAAGCGCCCAGTGGTCAGGCAACGCATAGTGGTAGTAGCGTCTCACAGGCTTGCCGTCGATCCGAATGCGTCCGCGGTCAGTTCTCAGTATTTCGCCATACGCGTTCTGGATCTGGACAATACGGCGCTCCACCAGATTAAAAAGAACGATACCGAGCGTTTCAGCATTCAGACTCATATTGCGAAGCTGCTGGTTATATATCCGAAACGTGGGCTGATTGGTGGCGGCATTGCTCTGAATCCATCGGTCGATGCTTCTGGAGCGATCCGCAGCCACGAACTCGTCGAAAATTGCCAGGTCGTCGAGGACTCGCTCTGCAAAGAGTTCGTCATACTCTCGTACTGTGTTGAGAAGCTCCTGATGGTCCGCCGGATCCCGACTGCAAGCAGCGGTGATGATCTTCAGGCAATGTCCTGGTCCAGCAAAACTCACACTGCCCTCTGAATCAACCACAGTGAAACGCATCATCGACTGAAACTGAGCCTTTTCGTGAACGATTTCGACACCACGATACACATCGTGCCCAAACGCTACTGTACCATTCAGTCGCAGCCTGGATGTCTGTGGAGGTCACCCTGATGACAGTCGAATTTGATGAATCCGGGGCTCCAGATGGGTCGAAACGACCGCGGTGGGAAACGGAAATAGAAGAGATTCTGGCTGCGTCCGATCGAGAATCGACACCAGTTGAAAAGGCCCGGGGCAAAGTCACTTCAGTGCGATATCAAGCCCCGGAAACCGTTCGCCACCGCACATCTGCGCTTCGAGGAGGCGTACCGCGCGGATTCTGGATCCTGCTCTTTTTTGGCCTCACGGTTGGGTCATTCGGGGTCCGGTACTTCTCACCATTGCTTGGGCGAGCAATGGCTCTGGCGGCCGTACTGATTCTGATCGGCGTTGTGATCAATGCGTTGATGAAGCCTTCGTCGACTCCGGGTGGCGAAAAGTTGTGGCGGGGTCGGCCAGTCGAGACCTTCGGACCCCCTGAAAAGTCCTGGAAGGATAGGCTTTTCGAGCGGAATGACGAACGACGATGACTTAGTGGACAGGCACAACGAGGGGCGACAATGATGTATTTGTGTCAGAACCGAGCCTTATCGGTCGACCGCCCCGGCCCGCGAGCCATGCTCCACCATCCATTGGCTTCCCGCCAGATGGTTGAATGATTTCGAGGATCAGCGAGCCAGTTCCACATCGAACCGCGGCACGACCCTGAAACTCAGCCACCGAGCCAGGAACCCCCGCAGTTTCAGAGTTGTGGACCGTCGCTCCGTGGACCTGCAGCGTCCGGTCGCCATCTGTCGTCCATGCTCTTGGCCAGGACCACATTGCCCGAACATGCCGCTCAATGGCCTCAGCACTTTGGCTCCAGTTGATCTGGCCATCGTTCTTTCCGAGCATCCGAGTCAACGATGCTCCCACTGGCGACTGTGGCTCTGCGGGGAGCATTCCTTTTACGACAAGCTGCAGTGAGTCGACGAGTAGCTGTGATCCAGTCAGAGCAAGGGAACGAGTCAGGCTTTCGGTGGTATCTGAGTTGCCTATCGGAACCTGAGCACTCGCGAAAACGGGTCCCGTGTCTATTCCAGCATCCATCTGCATCAGCGTGACGCCGGTGACGGAATCTCCGTTGAGTATCGCTGCACAAATTGGGCTCGCGCCGCGGTATCTGGGAAGCAACGATGCATGGAGGTTGATGCAGCCGAACGTCGGGAGTGCCAGGGTTTTGCGGCCGAAGATCAGCCCGTATGCCGCCACCACGAATACATCTGCTCGCAAACTTGCAATCGGCTCCCGCTCTGATTGTCCACGGAGTTGCTCAGGCTGATACACCGGCAGCCCGAGTTCCTCAGCAGCTATCTTTACCGGCGGCGCGTTCACTAGTCGGCGGCGACCCACTGGTCGATCGGGCTGAGTGCAGACGAGCACAACCCGGTATCGCGGATCAAGATCCAAAGCACGCAGCGACGGCACCGCATAGTCCGGTGTGCCAAAGTAGACAACGGAAATGGGAGGTTCCGGTTTCAGGACGGTTGCCTCGATTTCACCCATGCGTGTCGCTTTTCGGCAAGCCCCGAGCCTCACTTGAACGAACGAAATGCCTACTGAGTTGACAATGGCAGTTATTCAAGTCAGAAGCCCAATGATTCATCGGCATGCTTTCATCCTCGCGATGCTGGTGTTCGGGGCATTCGTGTGTCCGGCTGCGATCGAAGCCGCTCCAGCCTCCGAACGACAGACTACTCCCGCCGCGGTCCGGACTGTGCCCGAGTCGAAATCGCCGACGACTTCGTCACGTACTCAGCCGCTCGACTCATCCCCCAATCCAATGCTGGACGACCGCGTGGGAAGCCTCCCGGTTGTTAGTGACGCACGCTGGAGTGCTTCCCTCACCGAACATTCCCTGGTAGCCGTGATCTGGTGGATTGTGTTGCTCAATCTCCTGTTCATCGCCGGTCTGCCATGGTCCAGATTGCTTTTCAGGTTTGCCGTAGACCAGGGAGCCGGTTTTTCCAGACTTCTGGCTGTTCTGCTGGCAGCATACATTGTCTGGATACTCGCATCGTTTGAGTTCATCCGGTTCACCGCGCCTGCCGCGGCTGTTTCGCTTCTTGTCGTAGCAGCAATCGGCTGGTGGCTCTATGTGCGCTCTGCATTCACTCCGTCTCCAGTACCTCGCAAGCATGGTCCGATCATATCTGAGATCGCTTTCTGGAGCGGGTTCCTTTTCTTCCTTTTGCTTCGCTGGTTCAATCCTGATTCGTGGCATCCCACTTGGGGTGGCGAAAAGCCGATGGAATTTGCGCACATTAACGCGCTTCTTCGCACTCCGTATTTCCCCCCGTACGATCCCTGGTTCTCGGATGGAATCCTCAACTATTACTATTATGGTGAGTATCTTGTCGCCTGGCTAATGAAGCTGTCTGGTATTCCTTCCGAGATTGCGTACAACCTCGCTCAACCGACGATCATGGCTCTGCTGGCGTCAGGAGTTGCCAGCATCGGCTCAACGCTCGCAACGCGCCTTTCAGGGAATCACCGGGCGGACGTGTTCGGCGCAAGTGCTGCCCTTGTGATCGTCATATTCATGGGGAACCTGGTAGCCCTTCAGAATTTGATCCAGCGAGTTCCCATCGAATTCGTTTCATGGACCTGGGCTGCAAGCCGGGCCATCACAGGAGGGATCACTGAGTTCCCTTACTTCACTGGGCTCTATGGTGATCTTCATGCCCACGTCATAGCACTCCCCATCACAGTCCTGATCATGGGGCTTTCACTCGAAGTCGCGATTCGAGGAGATCTTCTGACAACGACCACAATCTGGCAAAGAACCCGCCCGGTCGTACTCCAAATTGCTGTGCTGGGATTGGCGCTTGGATCGCTGAGCGCTGCCAACGCATGGGACGTGCCTCTTTACGCTGCGCTTGTTCTGACTGCCCTTGCAATGCTTCACCAGCAGCAGAAGAATCTGGTCCGCCAAGTGCTGGGTACGCTTTCGAATGCACTTGTGGTCTTGATCATTGCCTTCGTCGGATTCAAGCCGTTTCACGATCACTTCTCGGCTCTCTTTTCCTCGGTTGCCCGAGTGCGAACAGGTACCGACATCGGTGAGTTCGGACTCCATCTGTTTGGGCTGATCACTCTGATCGCCCTTGGTCTGGCAGGTCATGATTTTCACCGTCGCCGGTCGGCACCACTCCGAATTGGGATTCCGGGTGGAATGCCGCTCATGATGGCCGGAATGGTCGGCATGGCCACAATGATGGTCGCCATGCGAGAACTACCTGCACTCCCGGCGCCGCTGCTTTCAACCGTTGGCATTGCGCTGGGATCACTTGGCGCAATTGCGCTCATTCTGCTCAGCCGATTCTCCCGATCGTTCACGGTCTACATGACGCTGGCGGCCTTGGGTGGGTTGCTGTTGCTAATCGCGATGCGCGGCTGGCTCGTGCTCGCGGCGAGCGTGGCAGTCGCCGCCATCGGAGCGTTGATCTGGATTTCACGATCTCCTGCTGCCATGCGATTCACAGGACTGCTGATCGCGGCCGCAGGTTTTGCCGCGGCTGGAGTGGAGATCGTCTACCTCGTCGATGACCTTCAGAGTCTTGAAGACTGGTATCGGATGAACACGATATTCAAGATCTACAACGGAGTCTGGATCACCCTCTCAGTGGCCGCAGCGGGACTTGTTGGGAGCCTTTGGTTTCGAAGCACCAGTCAGGATCAGGCCAATAGCATCGACTCCCAACTTGATCATTCGTCGAACTCCTCACCGATTTCCGAGTCTGTTGTGCAACGCGTTCTGGCAGCTTTGGCAATTGCCGTAATCGCGGCCGGACTCCTGTATCCGCTGTTGGCCACCGGACCAAGGCTCGATCAACGATTTGCCGGGCACCCGTGGCTCGGGTCGTTGAATGCTCTCGACTGGATGGACTATGGATCATTGCCTGCCAGCGATGGCAATGTGATCGCCTTTGCCGATGACCGGAACGTGATCGACTGGTTCAATGACGAGGTCCCCGGCACACCAGTGATTGCTGAAGCGAGCATCGGCCCATATCGCGGAAACGGCTCTCGCGTATCGATAGCCACGGGTCTTCCGACGATCATCGGTTGGGCCAGGCACGAATCTCAGCAGCGTGATGGAGCCCCGATTGCCGGCCGCCTCGTCGACTTGCGAGAGTTGTACAACTCCACGGACTCGGTCAGAAAGCTCGTAATCATCGAGCAGTATGGCGTGGAGTACATCGTCGTGGGAGATGTCGAGCGCTTCTCCATCGATCCGGCGACCGATCGGCCGTTTGCCTCCTCCGCCGGTCTGGAAAGCCTTGCGTCGATGGTCGGCACCAGCCTGGAAGTAGCATTCGAAACTGGAGACACCGTTGTCTATCGGGTTCTGACATGAGTGTCCGAGATCAGGCTGGATGTGAAAGAGCGCAAGACAATCAGCTCATATGCGCCACCCACAGACGACTTTCTCGAATGCCGCCATTGTTTGACGTGGTTCTCGGACTGTCCGTATACTTCAGGGTCCGCTCGTCGTGGCGGGGTGTGGCGCAGTCGGTAGCGCGCGGCGTTTGGGACGCCGAGGCCGGAGGTTCGAGTCCTCTCACCCCGACCGTTTGGCGACGGAGATGCGGGAGTAACTCAGTTGGTAGAGTGCCTGCCTTCCAAGCAGGTTGTCGCGAGTTCGAGTCTCGTCTCCCGCTCCACCAAATACCCAGCAACAGCGCCGGGTTTGCGATTAATGCGAAAATTGCCTTTCTCCTTTCGTTTGCTCATGGTCACGTGGTGGTCACGACCGCCATCAACGCAGCCTAGTTCGAGTTCCGGTACAGCAGGTCTCCTGCTGTCATTGCGACCCTCTCCTGAGAGTCCGGCATGATGTGGGAATACGTGTCCAGCGTGATCGACACGCGGGCATGGCCCAGCATCTTCGATACGTCGGTAATAGGTGCGCCGGCCGAAAGCAACCAGGTGGCGATCGTGTGTCGTAAGTCATGGACGCGGATGCGAGGCACGCCTGCCTCAGCTGTGAGTCGGTGGAATGCCCGGTCGACATTCGAGGGATGCAGGTAGTCGCCGAACATCCCGGCGAAGACGATCCCGTGATCCTGCCAGACTTGCCCGAGCTTCATGCGGTAGACGAGTTGTCGAGCTCGGTAGCGTTTCAGAATGCCGAGCGCGTCAGTCCCCAGGCGAATTGTCCGGCGGCTTCCGGCCGTCTTCGGATCCTGAACGAGGATCTTGCTTCTCAACGTCGTAACTGACTGGCGAACCGCCACAGTGCCGAGCTCGAGTTCGACGCTACTCCACTTCAGGCCAAGCGCCTCACCTCGCCGCATACCTGTCACCAGCAAGATGTTAAAAAGCGCTGCCCAGGTCTCTTCCGCATAGCTGTCGGCCTTGTCAATGTGAGCGAGGAATTGACGAGCTTCCTCTCGAGTCCACACGCGGTACTCGGCCGGCTTCGCTGTCGGTGGCCTCACTTCGCCTGCGACGTTGCGAGTAACTATCCCCATGCGCACCGCCCACTTGAGCGCCTGGGACAGCCTCAGATGTGCCAGTTGAATAGTCCGTGCGCCTGTCTCCTCGTTCCGTTTCTTTGTGATGAACGCTTGAACTTGGTTCGGTTGCAGGCGCTGAACGAGTACGGTTCCGAGCTCCGGAATGATGTGATTTTCGATCGTAGCCCGGTAGTCCTCGAGTGTGGTGTCCTTCACCCGGTGACTTGCCTCATCTTCCAACCATGTGAGCAAGAGACGGCCAACCGTCAACTTCGAAGGATCGATGGCGGTGCCACGGTCGATTTCCACAAGCCAGGAGGCGAGGGCACGCTCGGCCTCTTTCTTCGAGCGGAACGTGCGGCTCGCCTGCTTGCGCTGCCCGTCGACACCAGTCGGAACCTCGACGCGAACGCGATAGGAAACTGTCCCGTCAGTTGCTATCCGCTTGGTGATGTTCCCTGCCATGCCTAGCCTGTTTCCAACGGCTGGAAATCAATGATCCTATCCGCAAGTTCTTTAAGTCGCGGCCAAGCGTCACGAGCCTGTGATGGAAACTGATCCGAATGCGAAGCAGAGAGTTGCCTTGCTCCTCCAGCTTGCTGAATCACAGCCAGGTCGGCAGCGCGGATTCCGGCCAAGTGCGTGACGATCGCCTGAAACTCATGCAAATCGCGGTACAGGTTCCAACACCTACGCACTTCGACAGACGACAGCGCCGCAAGAAGGTTTGGTCCTTGTCCGTTCCAAATTGAAAAGCTGAGGGAGGGTAACGGCTCCCGAATCACGTCAGCATAATTTCGCTCTGCTGGCCGATTCCACCAGTCGGCGATGAAGTTTGTATTCATTTCATTCTCTTCTCTGAGCATGAACCGGAGGGCACTGCGACGTTCATTGCGCTCGACTTGTGCTGTCTCGCGTTCGTACTGTTGAGTGTCCCTCTGCACCTTCGACGCGAAGCGGTAACCGAGATAGGCGGAAACCAGGGCGATGGTGACACTGGCAGCTGTTCTTACTATTTCCAGTTGCCAGTCACTCAATTGACAGGCCCCCTGCCTCGGTTTCGGATTGGAATGCCATACTTCAGAGATCTCCTGCCAGTTCGAGCTGGCCGGGGACTGCGAGCCGTCGCGTGGTTATTTCACGCGACGGCTTTTCCCGTCGTGGTTCGCTCTTTTAAGAACGCTTCGAATTCATCGCGCCTAACTCGATAACCGGATTTTCCACCGAGCTCGAGGGCCGGAAGCTCGCCTTCGCGAATCCATCGGCGCACTGTTTGCTCGTGGACCTTTAGGGTTTCGACGATCTCCGAAACGGTCAACCACTCGGCGCCATCGCAAGCTTGAGTCAATTCATTACCTCCGCGCATAGCTGAGTATAGAACCTATTGTAATCGATTCGCGTTGTCCTTATCACAACGCTATGCTATCCTTTGCTATGTCGGGAAGCAGTCCCCGGCCTTCGAACAGCAGGCGAGAGCGCTCGAACGCCTCGCCCAATCACAGGAGGAGCGCTATGAGCGCACAGGTTCATTCCATTCAACCCGAGGCTGTCGCACAGTCTCAAGATCGATGTCCGCACTGCGGCGGCGCCGGAGAGCGAGCGTTCTACATCCACAACTGGAGGAAGGGCGAGTCGCAGTTCTCTCACAACGCCCGGTGTGAGGAGTGCCATGGAACCGGGCGGACGATTCACGTGGTGCCGCTTGACGGTCCAGAGCTCAGTGACGAGGAGCTCGAGCGGCTCAATTTGTCCCTTGATCTCGCCGCCTGTTTCGATCGTGGTGAGGACGTCGCCGTGCCGGGACACTGGGAACGTGAAGCGGCAAAGACGCTTGAGGAGCTGAACGCCCTCGATGAGGTGATCAGAAAGAACCTGATCCGCCACTCTCCGACGCCCAGGCCCGGATACATCACGTCTGACGATCTGGCGCCCCTGCAGCGCCAGCGTCAGCGGATCTTTGAGCGGTACGCGCATTGTGACTACCGGCATGCCGTCGAGAGCGGACTCGCGGCCTAACCGAAACGAGCGCCGGCACGATCGCCGGCGCTCAACCTCACCCGAAAGGATCGAAACCATGTCAAGCGCAGTAATCGTTCCGTTCCCCACGTTGGGTGATCCGCAACCATCGCCCCCCGGTGGCGTGTGCGGCCTCGTACCATCGATCACCCTCACCTACGCGCCAGAACACACGACACGATCAGGCCACCCGGCCACCTATTGCACGATTCAGGATGTTGCCACCGGTCGCGTCCTGGGCCGTCTGCACATCGTTTCTACGCCAGAAGGCTCCGAGTACCGAGATTTCCTCTCGGACGAGCTTCTGAGCGTTCAGGACGCGAACCAGGTGCTCGCCGTGGCGATCGCTATGCAACGCAAGCGCCGAGAGTCCAGGCCGACACGCAAGCGCCAGAAGCCTCAGCGCGGCGGTGTTCGTGAGCGTGTCAACCGCAACTGGTGGTACTCAGCTCCTCCGAAGCCTGTTAGGCCAGCACGTCAGCGGCTCGTGGCGAAGCTTCAAGCGCGTCGAGAGGAGGCAGCAGCATGACCGCTCCTGTTTTGCGAAACCGTCAGTCGTTTGTCGACGCGCTGTTCGAAGCGTCAGGAGAGGATCCCTTTTCCGGGTTGGGTGATCCACCCGCCGAGGCTCAAGCCCGATATAAGGCGGCTCGGGAGCCATTGGAGGAAGCGCTCAAGAAAGAGCGTGAGGCAGGGAGGCAGGAGCTCTGGAAGCACTACATCATGTTCGAGGGTGATGCCTTCAATTTCGCGATGGAATGCCTGTGGCATGGCGTCAGGCAGGGCGCCCTGGCCGAGGAGATGCGCCGTCACCTGTTGACCGCCACGGAAGGATGAGGACTTTCGGTCGGATTCCGACCCAAAAAGGCAGGCCCGAGAGGAGGGCGCAGCATGAGTTATGACGTTGCCGGCGTGTTCGTCGCGCACGATGGCGCCCTGGAAATAAATGCGGAACTGCGCATTGTCGACGGCTGTGTCGAAATCACCAGGGCCGATGGTTCGCCGGTCACATTCACGACGAAAGTACCGGCTGCAAATCCCCAAGCAAGACGCTTCCTGGAGACCGTCGTCAGCGAGCTCCACAAGATCGGTTGGCACAGGACGGCCTGAATCGCGAAAAGCCACCCTCCGGGCCACAATCCGGAGGGTGGCTCCGTTACTCGACGCACTGAGAAGCCCCAGGACGAACCGGAACGATGCACAATGACTCCCGATACCTACGGAAAGGACACCTCACGGATGCGCTTCACCTATGGACATCTGCCAGAACATGACGATGCCCAGCTCGCCAGTCGAAAGAAGGAAGTCTCTGCCACCCTGCTAAACGCATCGGATCGGCTCGGCGAGAGCGGCCGGCGACGGCTGCAGCTCGACCTTGCGGACATTGCGATAAAGGTGCTCGAGTCAGATTCGTATGCGTATTGGCCCAGGAAGGCGAAGCGGTAACTTCGAGCAGATACTGGGAAAAGGCAGGGGCGAGTGCCTCACGCCCTTCCCCTGTTTGCTTGCTCAGCCCCATACTGCGATCGAGACTTGGTTTTTGCCCTGAGCGTCCCTCGAAGCGATGGCGGTGTGCTCAACGCCTGGAGATCACTAATGGCCGCTTCCATGAGTTTCAAGGACGAAGACTGTCCTTCCTCCCAGGCTGCTGCCTTCTCATCTGGGTCGTCAGTCTCAAGGATTTTGTTAAGTGCATCCAGGATGTCATTCATAAACAGCGCAAACGCAGAGTCATCCGCTACGTACGTGGACAATCCGATAACCCGACCAAAAGCCCGGGAAACTTCCATCAATTGTTCGGTTGTTATTGGGTTGTTTGGGTTGTGCTCGACTACTTGAAGGGCGCGAAGTTCAAGGATTGCATCGACAAGCTCCCTCAATGGCCGCACGTCTTCCCAAATGCCATTGAAGAAAGGTCACAAACGTAGTCGCGGTCAAAGTGAGGAATGCTCCCACGGCAACCGCTAATAACGTCTCCCACATCGACAGAGCCCCCGCCTACCTCGGCCACCAATAGAATGGTTGTTTCTTCATAAGATCCCAAACGCTTGCCAGGACGATCGAATTACATGCTTCGATATCCCTCTGGTAGATCCTCGATCCCTGGCAACAGATCCTCAATTGTGAAAGGGGATGGAAGCCCCTCCAAATGTTGTTCGATCAGATTGAGCGTGCTGGTGAGCGGGACCGCATCCCCACCGCCGATCGCCGTGGTTACCAGTAAGAATTGATCGAATCGCACGTATGCAAGCACCAGATTTGATCTGTCCCTGCTGGTGTAAACGGTCGCCGCGTCGCCCAAGGGTCGTGAGCTCGTCCGCTCGATCTTCGGCGGTTCAATGTTCCTTTGGAGAAATGCCCTCTCGCGGTTCTCAAGGTCCTTTTGAATCGCCGCGTCCGCGAGTTCCGGAGATTCAAACTCGTAGACCGCGAAGATGATCGTTATCGGTAGTCCACGGGCCGACCTATCGCGGCTGACGAGCTCGTAAAAAGCCATTTCGGATTCCAGAACACCGGTCAGCGGCTCGACGTCCCGCGTCGGTTCTGGCGTAGCTTGGGCTACAGCAGAAGACGGGATCGCACCGAAGGAAAGTGCCAGCAAGAAGGCAGCAAGAAGGGCAATCGGTTTCAACATGACCGAACTCCTGTTCGAAATGATGCTTCGGTCCGCCATAGCGAGCCTCCACGACCCTTGTCCGATCTGAGCATCGCCATAGTAGCCCATCACGAACTGTATGGCCTGATCATCAGCAGAGGATTGGCTATGTACCGGATCCCGCTACTCGAGCGAAGCAACAACCATGCTGACACCACTTCCCAATCGTTTCCGGCCTCCACAGCGGCACCAGACCAGGTGACCGAACTGATCTTTTTCGATCACGGCGCGGCTTCGATCGACCGTTACGGATCTCGTTTGTCCTGAGCGCTCCCGAGTGCCCAGTCGGCGCCCGCAACACGAACAGTGCAGCGACCGGCCTGCATGCACTGAGCCGATGTTCGGGCTGCGATCACCGTTCACGCGTTGAGATCCAGAGTCGCAATGTCGCGAATGGTTTTCTGGACCTTGCGGTATTCGTCGAAGGCTCGAGCGCGATCTTTGGCGGTAATGACGAGTCGGCCGCCATCTGCGCCCTTGCCTTCAGTGATGCGTTTCAGGGCCACGCCTCGAGCGATGAGCCGGACTCTGCCGGCGATTGTGAAGAAACCAATCGCATGGACTGGATTGATGAACACTGACAGGTCCTGCAAAGGTTTTACAGCCAGACAATTGAGTAGGAATCGCTCGTGATGTTCTGGCAGGATCAGCGTTTGTAGCGTGGACTCGACCAGGGCGCGAACCTGGTCGAGTGTCACAAATGCGCGGGTGAGAAACGCGCTACCTGGGTAGATTGGCTGGTCGAGCATCGACTCCACTTCACTCACAAATTCGCCCTCTCACGGTCTTCGATCGCCCCAACCAGCGCCGGTGCGAGTGCTTTCGCTATCTCATGTGTCAGATCATCCATGCCGTACACATTCCCGTTCACACTCACGGACACCGAAACCGTGGCCCCACCGCTCAGCTGCCTCGTCGCCGGAGCCGGAATCACCATGTCTCCCGGTGACAGGTTGTAGATGCCGGGCTGGTCCATGAAACTGATCCCGCCGTCTCCTCGTCGAACCATCTCACGCCCAACCTCAGCTCCCAGCACCGCTACTCCGCCATCCGCCATGCGCGGGATCACGCCACCGTCTGCATTGCCGAACGTCAGCCCAGACACAAAGCCGGTCGCAACGTGGCGCGTGGTGACAGTGACGGTTCGATCGGTGAGGCCCCACAGCGCCGCTTGAATCGCAGCGAGCCCCGCCGATGCGTTATCTCTCAGGCTGACGGTTGGTGAATGCACGCTCTCATCGAGGCCTTTGAGACGGCCTTCGAGCTCGCCGAGCTTCAAATTTGCCCCCAAAGGATCTGCATCGAGGAAGATCACGTACAGCGTATCCACGAGATCGCCGATCTGGACTGCCAGATCAGCGATCGGAGAGGTTGCCCCGTCGACGTTGAGCGTTACCGTTCCCTCGTGATCGACCGCAATAAGCCCCATTTGCGCGAGCACTTCGCCCAGCAACGGGTTTGCGTCGACCATTCCCTGAATCATGGGCTGCATGGCATCCGCGCCCGCCCCGTTCAGCAATGCAAGTTGAACTTCGAGAGCCTGGGCGTTGGTCGTTGTGTCCATCATCGCCAGTGCAGCCCGTTGCTCTGCGCCCTCCATTTCGGACAAGATGCCTAAACGGCGCTCCTGTTGAGCGACCAGCTCCGCGATAATCGGCGCCTGCTTTGCCTGAATCGTCAGCACGTGTTCCTGAATTGCCGCGTTGTCCAACATCAGCGAGTTATAGGCTTGCTGCGCCTGTGCGTACTCTGATGTTCCGGTGAACACGCCAGACTCACCGGTGATGCGCCCAGCCAGGACCAGGTCGTCAAGCGCGCTGTACACGCCCTCGGCTTTGATCAGCTCATCGGCCCAGTCCGCCACGCCCTGGCTGGCGCTGGCCCATGCGTTGGTGTTGCCGACAATGATCCGGAAGGTGTTTTCCAGCGCATCGCCGCTGCTTGTGAGTGCCGCGGAGAGCCCGCTCCAGTCGGCCTCGAGCTGTTCGATCGCAGATGAGCGCGCAACTTCATCCTGCGCCTGCCGGAACTCCCTGAGCGCCGCCGAAACATCGTCGACTTCCTCACGGTAACCACGGAGGCCGCCGGCCGCCTCATCGGCCG
>JBGTJM010000466.1:0-2528 GCA_041745115.1 Thermomicrobiales bacterium | reverse complement strand
GGCAAGCTCTCCCCACGTCAGATCGTCATCTCGATCATTGCCGGTGCCAGCATCAATACGCTGTCCAGCGGCATGGGGCATGCGGCGATCGTCCGCGTCATGCCCAACACTCCCGCTCAGATTGGTGAGGGAATGATGGTCTGGACTTCGACTCCAGAGGTCGATGAACAGGGGGTCGATCGGGTCAGGTCAATTCTGGGATCGCTCGGCGAAGAGCTCTGGGTCGACAACGAGAAGTATGTGGACATGGCCACGGCATTGTCCGGAACCGGACCGACATACGTCTTCCTGATGATGGAGGCGCTGATCGATGCCGGAGTTCACATGGGCTTCCCTCGCAGAATCGCCGAGCAGATCGTCCTGCAAACCGTGGGCGGCTCAGTCGATTTCGCTCGCGCCTCGGGCAAGCACATGGCCGAGCTCCGCAACATGGTAACCTCCCCCGGCGGCACATCTGCCGAAGCCATCTACCAGATGGAAAAGGGGGGCTTGCGGACCGTCTATTCTCGCGCAGTCTATGCCGCGTTCCAGAGAACCCAGGTGTTGGCTCGGGACGAGAACTAGCCCTTAAGTGACAGGAGACCCTTCGAATGCATGTCGTCGTTGCTCGTTTTACAGCTGAGCCAGGCGCTGAGGACAACGTCGCAGCACATCTCGCCGAAATGATTCCACACGCTCTGGACGAGCCTGGATGCCGCGCGTATATCGTAAACCGGCTCGAAGACGACCCAGCCGTATTCCTGCTTTACGAGCAGTACGATGATGCCGATGCCTTCGCCGAACACGGCAAGACCCAGGCATTCAATGACATTGTGCTCGGAAAAATCGTCCCATTGCTGAAAGAGCGCAAGCGGGAGATCTACGCTCTCGTCGAGCCAGCCTGACGGACCAGGGAGCGTGCCATGATCAAGCTAACAGTGCTTTACAACCTTCCGGAAGGCACGGACGAAACTGAATTCATCAAGTGGCGTACAACTGCCCACCACAAAGCCAATATCGCCCGCCCCGGAGTCGTGCGATCTGACTTTTACCGCGTCGTTGGAACACCGCTCCTCGGCCCCGACAATCCAGCATCGAGTAAGGCTCCGTATCGGTTCATAACTGAGGCGTTTTACGAAGATCTTCCAACTTTCGAGTCCTCGTGGAACGACCCGGAGGAGCAGGCTCGGCTCTTGCCTGCAGTCGCCAGGATTGCTGATGCCGTTTTTCTCGTGTCCGAGGAGCTACAGAGCTACGTCTCGCCCTGATTAGGCTCGAGGGTTTCCAGGTCGAACAGAGTTGGCCCGGACTCCCGAACTGTGGTTTTCTGGTCAGGGTCTGAATCGTCAATCAATGCTGGCTGGTTCCATCGCCGTTCTTCACTCTGCAGGAAACGAGCATATCGCTCCACACTGGCCCGATCATCCTCCTCCAGCGAGCGGTACACCACCATGAATCGACGTTCGGCTTCGAGTGGTCGATCCCTGCTTGTGGTCTCCAGCACACCGGCTGCGGCCAGCAGGTCGTTCCGGCTCACCTCCAGCGCAACGGCCAGCTTGTCCAGGACCTGGATGCTTGGCTGGACACCATACCCTCGCTCGATATTGCACAGGTATGATCGGCTCACTCCGGCTCGTTGCGCCAGCTCGCGCTGGTTCAGTCGCAGCGCATGCCGGGTGCTACGAATCCACTGGCCCAGCTGTCCGTCAGCCCTGCTGCGCGGTGCTGCCAGTGACGCCGTTCTGGTCTCGGTTCCAACCTCGCTCATCACTCATTCAACTCACTGAGCCGCTCGCTGGTGCCGTGCCTATCGGATCGCAACGTTGCCGACCTGGTCGGCCAATGCTCTGATATGAGATGGCCGGGTGCCACAACATCCGCCGATGATCTGCATCCCCTCATCGATCCACGTCCGGGCATAGATGGCGAACTCGTCTGGTGTCGGGCAAACTGACCAATCCCACTCGTAGCGAAGGTACGTCCCCATGTTTGGATATGCGCCCAGCGGCAACTGAGTGAACTCCCTCAACCAAGGCCCGACGCCTTCAATGAGCTGCGGCGGCAAACAGTTGACCAGTACCGCGCTGGCGCCCATGTGCTCGAACTTCCGCGCTGCAAGCCCGAAGCGGTCTCCATCTTCGAGGATGTCCTCACCGTCCACTCCGATGATCTTGCCGACAGCTCGCCTGTATGAAATCCAGAGCGGAATCCTCGTATCCAGAAAGACCTGATAGTCCGGAAACTCGAGATTCTCCGGAATCTCCTTCTGAATTTCCATTAACACCACGTCGGGTTTGTCGTCTCCTGACGCATTCGCCAGCAACTCGGCCAGAGGCTTGAGGTACCCCTCCCTATCGAGCGGAACGTAGGTTCCCTCGTATTCCCGCGCTTCCTCTTGCTGGTCAGGCGGCCAGTCCATCGTTCGACAGGCAAACGCCACCACCGCATCTTCCCGCCCTGCGATCCGGGCCCCCTCACGAACGAGTCGCACCGAATCGATCGCCAGATCCTTCCAACGGTCATGAGGAAGATCGAGACGCCCCCGCAGC
>JBGTJM010000465.1:0-2106 GCA_041745115.1 Thermomicrobiales bacterium | reverse complement strand
TCGTAGCGATCCGATCCGGAGACTGGAAGCTGGTCTTCGAGGAGCAGCGAGCCAAGACCTTGCAGCTTTGGGCTGAACCATTCGTTAAACTCCGGGTCCCCAAAATGTTCAATCTGCGGCGGGACCCCTTCGAACGCGCTGACGAGAACTCGAACACCTACTACGACTGGCTGATCGACCATGCCTATTTGCTTTATGGCGGGCAAGCGTTGGTCCAGCAGCAGATCGAAGCGTTTGTGGCCTATCCACCTCGCCAGAAACCGGCTTCGTTCAATCTCGATACGGTCCTCCAGCAGCTTGAAGATGCCAGCGGCGGCGGGTTGCACTAGCCGGCTGGCTCCTGAGTAGTTGGCGCGCTTGCGGGAACGCAATCGACAAGGCCTGACAGCGAAGAAGTGGTAGCAAGATCGCCGCCGGGAAACCCTCCTGAGAAGGACATGGTCTGACTTCCCGGCGGCACGTTTCTGATTGGATCGAACGATCTCATTCCCAAGGAGTGACCTGCTCATCCCGCCACGGTCGCTGGAATTTGGATCGACCGATGCCAGGTTACCAATGCGCAGTTCCGTCGATTGGAGAAATCAACGGGGTATGTCACCTTGTCCGGGCGGGCACTTGACACGGCTGCCTACTCCGGTGTCATTCCTGAAATGCTGGTTCCCGGCTTCATCTTCTTTCGGCAACCATTGCAAAGGGTGGATCTCCGAAATCACACCTAGTGGGACTGGGTGCCGGGTGACCACTGTCGAACCTGGTCGGCAAGATTCGGCCCCCAGTCTTGCATATCGCTTGCGGGGATTTCAGGGCTCTTGCATCCTCCCTACCGTCCGAGTTGCTTCGGGCTAAGCGGAAGCGGTCGACAGGCATCTGAAAACAGATTGTAGGTTTCATGGGAGACAGGGGGCAGGCACTGGCCCTCCTTGTCGATCAAGTGCCAGCAAGGGCGCTGTGGGGTATCGTTGGTGTACCAGATCTCTGCTACGGAAAGGCCATCCAATCGTGTTTCGTGATAATCCAATCGGCGTCCTGATTCTCGCCCTATGCAGCGTGGCCGGGATTGCCATCGTCTGGCAGATCATCACCGGCGAGCGCCTGCGCTACAACGGTCCGGATTGGCTGGTCTGGATCCTGGGAATCGTCATCGTTGGCGGTTCGCTGTACATGATCTTCGAAGGACGAATTCGAGGCAGAAACCAGCAGTGGCCGAATCCCGGAGCAGGTCGCCGCTCCCTTTGGGATCGTATCCGAGGAAAAAACGACGATTCGTGAATCCGATTACTCGAGAGATTTTAGAAGCTGACTGACCGATGCGTCATCCTGCAAAATCCTCACATCAGTCCATGCACCTGCGCTTTCGACCAACTCGAGCATGGAGCGTCTCCGCTCACCAAACCAGCGCCACACCCAAAGCAGGAAGCGAGGGTCGAGCCTCTCCGGACAACCGGGAGCTGAATCCGGACGTACCCGACCGAAATCTCGCACGCTTCGGATGACAACACGTTTGAGACAGGTCCAACGAGCGTAGTCGAGAAGAATCACCAGATCGGCGTGCTGCAACCTCACGTTCATCGAAGCGCTATAGTTACCGTCGATCACCCAGGTTTCCTGTTGGCAAGCGGCTTCAACTTGCTGCTCCATCTCGGATGGAGATGAGGCCACCCAGCCTGGTTGCCAATAGAGCGCGTCCAGATGAACCACCGGAAGGCCGAGCTGCTTTCCAAGCAGCATGGCCAGCGTCGATTTCCCTGATCCTGGCGGACCACAGATAACGGCCCTCCTGGGCCGACCACTACACGGATTCTCCACGAGCGACGCGCCGCTGAGGTGACTCTTCGACCAGTTGCATAAGTTCGATCTTGTTCCCATCGGGATCGGCGATCCACGCCTGCAGGTTGTGGTCCAGGCCTGTCGTCACGTCGACGTCAATAGTCACTCCCTCGTCGCGAAGGCGATCAACATCAGCCCTGATGTCGTCTGTTCTCAGGCAGATGTGCATGAAGCTTGCGTTCCCGGCAGTGGCAGGATCGGGGCCACCCGGGAAAATCTCGATGAAGCGGTCGCCGGCCACATGCAGGTAAACCAGCATGAGCGAGCCATCTTCGCGAT
>JBGTJM010000464.1:0-4190 GCA_041745115.1 Thermomicrobiales bacterium | reverse complement strand
TTCCTGACCTTTGTCAGCCCGGCGCAGCTGATTGCCGAGTTCAGCAACGGGATCTTCGGTCAGGACGTTCCGGGAGAAGAGTTTGGCGAGGCATTGAGTGTGTGGAGCTATGCGGGGGGAATGATCGTCAGCGTGCTAATTTGCTGTGGAGTGATGTACTGGCGCTATGTCCCGTCTGACTAAGTTGCTAGGACGGGATCGTCCGTTCAAGGAAGGTCCTCAGGTCTCGACTGCGGAGAGCCCGATGGCTGTGCTCTCGGACAAGCCTACGATCGAGCTTTCGCATGTCTCGAAGTGGTATGGCGATCTGGTGGCAGTCTCGGATCTCTCCATGAACATTGGACCGGGCGTGACTGCATTGCTGGGCCCAAATGGGTCTGGTAAATCGACCACGCTGAAGATGATCTCCGGATTGATCGGCACATCGACGGGATCGATCGCAGTGAAGGGCATGGCCCCACGCGGTGATGCCAAAACGTATCGTAGCTTTGGCCTGGTTTCCGATGTGGAGCACATTTATCCGTACCTGACTGGTCGTGAATTCGTGCGTTTCAATGCAGTGCTGCAGCGGATAGGCGATCCGGATACTGCTACCGCTCGGGCGATCGACACCGTTGAAATGGCGTACGCCGCAGATCGCCGGCTGGGCGGATACTCGAAGGGCATGCGGCAGCGCATCAAGCTGGCCGCAGCAATGGTGCATGACCCCGATGTGCTGCTTATGGATGAACCTCTCAATGGCACCGATCCTGCCCAGCGGGCGCAAATGATCCAGCTGATCCGGACTCTTGGAGAGCAAGGCAAGACACTGCTCGTTTCGTCTCATGTCCTGGTCGAGGTCGAACGATTTGCCGAGAACATCATCGTGATCATCAACGGCAAGCTGGCTGCCGCTGGAAATTTTCATACGATTCGCGACCGGATCGACAGCAGGCCGCATGTGATCCGGATTCGAGCGAGCGAACCGCGAAAGCTGGGCGCTGCGCTGCTGCAAATGCCGGTGATTAGCTCTGTCGGCATCGATGAGCATGGCCGGATTCTGGCGTCAACAAGCGACGCCCGAACCTTCTACACGACGGTGCCCGTGATTGCCCGGGATGAGGGCGTTCGACTGCTGGAGATCGAAGCGGCTGATGAGTCGCTCGAATCGGTCTTCTCGTATCTCGTGCAGCGTTAGGAAGTAGCGATTCAGCAGATGATGGCAGCGCTCTGGAATCCGATCCCGGTGTTCATGCTGACGGTTCGTCAGTTTGTTGGTGGGAAAGCCGTGCGCGTGGTCACGCTGATCGCGCTCTTGCCGGTACTCTTTGCGATCATTTTTGCCCTTAGTTCTGGTGACACCGACGGACAGAACTTCATCACCGTCGTCATCTTCGATGCGATGTTCATCGCGACATTGTTGCCGATCTGCGTGCTGATTCTGGCCACTGGCGCTATCGGTAACGAAATCGAAGACCAGACGCTCCCATACCTGACCCTCAAGCCAATATCGCGGCTGCGCATTGTTGCCGAAAAGCTGTTTGCTACTGTGGTGACTGCGGTTCCACCGATCGGAGCAGGATTGAGCCTGGCATACCTGATCGTGTTCAGATCAGCAGCGCTGGACGAGGAGAATCTCCCGTTCCTTTGGCCGATGCTGGCGTCGGCATTCGCCGGAATCGTTGCGTATTCGGCGGTTTTCATGCTGGTTAGCCTCTTTATCAATCGGGCCCTGCTCGCGGGCATTACTTACGCACTCCTGTGGGAAAGCCTGCTGGGGCGGTATCTGCCGGGGCTGCGGGTTGTCTCGATCCGGCACTACACCGAGTCGATCTACGTTGGAATCCTGGGCGAAACACGATACCGGTCCGTGGTAGCAGTGGGAGACGGTCTGGAAAACCCGGACACGGTCCTGGTTTCGGTCATTGTGCTGAGTGTCGTCAGTCTCGTCGCGGCACTTCTGGCTGTGTGGCGCCTTAGAAATCTGAATCTGGAGTAATAGCAAGCCCGATGTGCGATCCTTCTGACGGCTCGTTCAGCGATACGACGGAAGGAGATACGGTGACAACTACCGACGCACACCCTGCCCCATTGGGGCGATGGCATGCCTCGAAGCGCAAGATGGGGATCGGGTTCATGCTGCCTTCGAGCGAGGGCAGCGCCTTTGGCCAACTCGCCCGGTACAGGGACATGGTCGAACTCTCCCAGCATGCCGAGCGCATTGGTCTCGACGGAATCTGGGTTCCTGATCACTTCATTATGCAGATACCGCCTGGGGAAGGTGAGACCCGCGGAGTGTGGGAAGCGTTCCCGCTGATGGCGGCCCTGGCGGCGGAGACCTCCAGCATTACGATTGGCGTCCATGTGACCTGTCTCGGCTGGCGCAATCCGGTGCTCGTGGCGAAGATGTCGGAGATGATCGACGAGATCAGCGAAGGTCGTTTTGTGCTTGGAGTCGGCGCGGGCTGGCATGAACCTGAGTACGAGATGTTCGGGTTCCCGTGGGATCATCGTGTTTCGCGGTTCGAAGATGCAATCAGGATCATCAACCCACTCCTGAGAGAGGGAACGGCTGACTACCAGGGTCGTTTCTGGCAAGCCAATCAGGCCGTCAACAGTCCACGAGGTCCCCGTGCGGCCGAGGGTGGTCCTCCTATTCTATTTGGCACATCCGGGCCAAGGATGCTGCGACTCATGGCTCAGTATGGCGACGCGTGGAATACCAACTGGCATGCCAGTGCCAGCGACGTCGTGTCCCACATCGAGGCTGTTCGGGAAGCGTGCGAGGACGTTGGGCGCGATCCTGAGACCATTGTGAAGACAGTAGGCAGCACAGTGGCCGTTGAACGCGCCACGGGCCGGAGGGCCAATCCGATCAGTGGCTCTTCGAGCGAGATTGCGGAGCGGATTCAGGAGTTCAGGGATCTTGGTTTTCGACACTGGGTGGCCGGGCTCGATCCGACAACGGTCGATGGCCTGGATCAGCTTGGAGAGATCGTCCAACTGCTTGATGCTCACAATGGAGAGTAACTCAATCACCCGGTGAGAAACCCTGGAGGCGACGTCGTTATGGGGAGCAACAACGGCAAACGACAACTGAAAATCGGCATCATGTTGCCAGAGTCCGAGCGGGAGATGGCGGGTGCCACGGCAGGCTGGGACGATCTGCTAGCGATGACCCTGAAGACCGAGGAGCTTGGCTTCGATTCTGTCTGGTTCGCCGATCACCTGTTGATGAAGGTCCCTGGCCATGAGTCTCAAGGTGCGTGGGAGGCGTGGACAATGCTGGCCGCGTTTGCAGCCAGAACAGAGCGGATCGAGCTTGGTCCGTTCGTGACCGCCACGGGCTACCGCAATCCGGCATTGATTGCGAAAATGGCGGAAACGCTTGATGAGATCAGTCACGGTCGGTTCATTCTGGGGCTGGGCTCGGGATGGGCCGAGCCAGAGTACGCTGCATTTGGCTTCCCGTACGATCATCGGGCGAGTCGGTTCGAGGAGGCTCTGCACATTATTGCTTCGTTGATTCGCACCGGATCGGTCGATTTCGAGGGGACATATTACCGTGCCAAGGAATGCGAACTGCGACCTCGTGGCCCACGGCCGGAGGGTATGCCGATCATGATCGGTACATTTCTTGGCGAGCGAATGATGGATCTGACGGCTCGACATGCCGATCACTGGAATGTGTGGGCGCAATCGACTGGCAACAGGGCGACGTCGACTCGTGAGCTTCAGGCGAAGATGGATGCCATTTGCGAAGGGGTGGGACGCGACCCGGCGACTCTGGAACGGAGTGTGGCGGTGCTCGTCGATTTCGACGGAGTCTATGGACGCCCGGGTCAGTCGGTGCCTTCGCTCAAGGGTTCACCTGAAGAGCTTGCGCAAGAGTTTCGTGATTACGCAGCCGCCGGGGTATCTCACCTGCAGGTCTATCCAGATCCCTGCACGGTCGAAGCCATCGAAATGCTTGCACCGGTGCTGGACATTCTGGACCAGGGCTAAACAATTGGCAGCGGTGACTGCTTGATTTTCAGAAGAACGAGGGAGCGAATTTCTCGCTCCCTCGTTTGGTTTCCACACCATGTGGTAGCGCTTCAGCCTGTCAGGAAGGTCGCTGGGGAATCCCTGGCACCTTGCGCTCCCGGATGGATTTCAAGCTTCCGCCTATGTTGTGCTGCCAGGGAGTGCCGAGCAGCGGCATCAGGATG
>JBGTJM010000463.1:0-2407 GCA_041745115.1 Thermomicrobiales bacterium | reverse complement strand
AACCATCCAGATTCTGCGAGGTCTATGGTCTGGTGAAGCGTTCTCCTTCGAAGGGCGCCATTTGTCAGCATCGACCAAAGGTGGATTTCTGCCACCGCTTCAGCAGCCCAGGGTCCCCATCCTCCTGGCGGGTGGCGGAGAACGCGTGACGCTGAAACAGGTCGCGGCTTTTGCGGATGCATCCAACATGGGCGCGCACGACTGGATCGGTGGCGCCAACACCACCGACGATATTCAGCGGAAGTTCACGAAGCTGCGTGAGTTCTGCGAAGCGATTGAGCGACCGTATGATCACATTCTCAGATCCCACTTCACAATGCCACTCATCCTGGCCAGAAACGAGGACGCGCTTCAGAAAAAGATGGCATGGCTGGTAGAGAAGTACGGCCAGGAGAAACTCGACTGGTGCGGCAAGGCATTGCTCGCCGCCACGCCTGACCAGGCAATTGCGTTCTATCGCGAGCTTAGGGACATCGGCTTTCAGTACTTCATCGCCAACATTCTGGAGGGCGACGATGAAACCATCGACTTGCTGGCATCAGATGTAATGCCGCATTTCCTGTAGTCTCAGCATCTAAACGATCGATCCACGCCATTCGCACAGGACCCTAGCGTAGCTGTATGCCCGACTCTTCTGCCGCTTAGCTGCGATCTGCAACGTCCTCAAAGGTCTTGTCTACCGGTCCTACGAACTCCGATTGAGGTCGAATCAGTCGATTGTTCGCCACTTGCTCGAGAACGTGAGCACTCCAGCCGACCGCACGCGCCACCGAGAACGTCGGCGTGAACATGTCCCCCGGCAGTCCAACTGCCGCCAGAACCGCCGCCGAATAAAACTCAACATTGGTATAGAGCTTCCGACCCGGCTTGCGCTCGTTCAGTATGGCCAGAGCACGCTCCTCCGTTTTGAACGAAAGCTCGAAAAAGTCCGGGTCGCTGGCGGTCCGGGCCATTTCGCGCAGAACCTCGGCACGCGGATCCTCGGCCTTGTACACCCGATGCCCAAATCCCATGAGCCGGTCGCCGCGATCGAGCGCAGTCGTGAGCCAGGCATCGACATTCGCCGCTGAGCCAATCTCATTGAGCATGTCGAGAACGAGAGAAGGCGCACCGCCGTGCAACGGCCCCTTCAGAGCTCCGATCGCGCCGGTCAATGCAGAGACAATATCACTTTGGGTGGATGCAATGACCCGAGCCGTAAATGTCGAGGCGTTCATCCCGTGGTCTGTGAGCAGAATCAGGTACGTATCGAGCGGACCCCAGTGACGCTCGTCAGGTTCCTCGCCAAAGAGCTGATAGAGATAGGTTTGAGCCGTGTTGTGGCCGGACTTTGGAGCAATTGGCTCCTGTCCGTTTCGAACCCGGTGAAATGCTGCCAGAATCGATGGGAACCTCGCAGCAAGCGCGATAGCCTCATCCTGGTCTGGTTCTTCGTTGAAAACCCCCGGCAACAATGGACCCAGGGCAGAAACGCCCGTTCGAAGTGCGTCCATCGGCGGAGTCGTAGGTGGTAATTGCCGCAGGATCGTGATTGCTTCATCCGGCAACCAGCGGTTCTCGTCAAGCTTTCGGTTGAATTCGGCCAGTTCACCCCGATTTGGCAAGTGACCTACCCAAAGCAGAAACGCCACTTCCTCAAACGTGGCATGCCCGGCAAGCTCGTGAATGTCGTATCCACGGTAGACGAGCTTTCCTTCTTCACCAAACACATGGCTCAGCGCCGTCGAGGCGGCCACAACCCCTTCCAGACCGCTTGGCTTTGGAAGCTCCGCTTCTGTCAACGTAGCCGCAGAATTACTCATCTATGTGCTCCTCATTCCGTTTTGGTTGCCGACTGCGGTTGACGCGTCTAAACAATGGGCTATGAGACCCAGCCGCCGATCTGGAATGCACCATCACGACCTACCGGAAAATGGGCACCCGGATTGCTTCAGGCACCTCGTCAATACCGAGAAATCCTAGCACGGCCGCACAATTGCTCGCGTGCTCCATTCGCACCATGCACAACGACGCCGGACAGCAACTCACTGCCCGGCGTCGAAACTCTACAGAACGTGATGAAGATCAGGCCTTGTCGCCCAGTATCTCCTTTGCGCCATACGCAACGGCACCAGCGAGCACCGTCTTCCCGAGTGGACTCTTCATGAAAGTCTCGATCATGCCCGAGACATCTGCCCCTTGCCCGCCATCGGCAACGCCAGGAGACGCAGACTTCTGACCGCCGAGCAGCCCTCCGAGCATATCCCCGAGGCCGCCACCACCCTGCTGACCGCCTCCACCACCAAGCAAACCGCCCAGGATGCTGCCCAGACCGCCCCCACCTTGCTGCTGGCCACCGCCACCTAGAAGCCCTCCAAGCAAATCGTCCAGTCCCGAGCCGCCACTGCCCCCGCCACCGGACATCCCG
>JBGTJM010000462.1:0-3839 GCA_041745115.1 Thermomicrobiales bacterium | reverse complement strand
ATCGGTAGTATACGCTGAAGGGTGTTCCCCTCGCTGAGAAGAATGGTTGTGGGGCCAGTACCAGTACCCTTGGCTTCGCCATGAGCTATGCCCGCTTTCGCGCTTGCATCAGCAACTGATGCTTGGCAAATTTCAATGGGCGCTCATTTCGCCCGTAACGTCGTATTTTGTCGGTTTGGGCAAGCGAGCGTTTGAGGGAGTCGAACGGGTGATCGAGATCGATCAGATCGTCGACGCAAACTGCGAGGCGGCCGACGGTCGCTTCCTCGCCTGCGAGTGGAAGTGGGTCGCTACCCGCCAGATCGGCAATACCCAACGACTCCGCGTACTCGAGTATTCGGGGACGCCGGAGGAACGACGTTCGACCGCTGTTGTCGCCTACATACAGGTTGTCTCGATGAGCTTCGATCAGAGACTTGATTAAAGCACCTCGCCGACCCCACCACTTGCCGAATCCCCAAGGCAGGATCATCAGCGCCTCGCCGGCGCGCTTCAGACCGAAGACGAGGTGTTCCGCGGGCTGGCCGTCTTTCGGTTTCTCAGTCTGGCCGACCACAAGCAATTCGACGTTCTCCTGAGTCACAACCTGGTGACCCGCAATCACGATGAGGCGTTGGCCGTGAGGCGCGATGAGATACCGGGAACACACTTCCGGCGTTGCTTCGACTGTCCAGCCGGATCCCAGGCGTAACCCGTCTGTCAACGTTTCGAACCAGCGGCAATCAGCCGTCTCCGCCATGCAAAGCACGCCGGCCAGACGAGGCGGCTGCACCGCGTGATTGGCGGCCATCGATGCGGCCGCCAAGTTGGTAGCCGCCGTATCGAGAAAGCGATCGATGTCGAACATCGGATAGAAGTGGACGTGTGCGTCGATCGCGATCATAAGCGGACATCATCAGTTGAAGTCGTAGTTTAGTGGACACACCTACGCTGCAGTTAAGCCAATTGTTCGGTGATCGTCAGTCGAGTAGAACCGGCGGCCGAGGCACTGGTCCCGGGTCGCCCGGTTCGCGCCATCCTATCGCAAGTGCCCAATCGGAAGCGCCAGGCAACAGCACCGTCTGTTGGGCGGGTTCGAAGTCCCCCAGCTCGATCTCCCGGAATTCGGCTTTGGCATCTACCGCGATGATACGGATCGATTGTTCGAAATGCCGGAGGTCCAGGTCGATCGATTTTGCACCCTCTCGATAGACATTCATTGCTTTGGTTGGGCCATCCATCTGGCAGTAACCATTGCTGAGATCATCGCAGTCGACCATGTCGGGCGTGAAATGGCGCTCGAAGAATCGCGCGTAGGTCTTGATCCAGGACGGATTCGGGAATCGTCTGGACGGCAGCGCACCTTCATTGGCTGCGTTGCTGTAGGTTCTGCCGTCTGGTTCCGTCAGGTTGCCCCAGATGTTGGCAACTCCGCCAGCGAGCGCTGAATGCCACATTCCCCTGCGCATTGCTTCAAAGGTGTAGTCCTTGGATCGCTGGGCCGCCCCGCGAAAGCGGAATCGGTCTTCGGAGAACGAGGGCTTTTCGGGGCGGCGGGCAATCGTCTGCTTGTACATCGCATAGTCGGGCTGGTGCTGCTCGTACGAGGAGTAGCCCATACGCTCGGAAAGCTGGTCGAGTTGGTTTTTGCTCGCCCTCGCACCGAGCACGTGCGGCCAGCCGAAGAGTGCCTGCAGATTGTCGTGCCACACATTGAGTTCGCGGCCGCTCACCCACTCCCACAAGTCGAATCCGTACCCTCCGGTCCAGCCGGGGAGGGGCCCGAGACGCGCTGCGATGTACCGCTGCAGGCGACGATCGACGGGCCCATTCATGCCGCCGCCCCTACGGGCGGGCATGGCATTCAGGTTCTGCCGGCGTTCGGAATCTCCCCAGAACCACAAGTGCACGATCCCTCCGGCCAGATACACCTCTCGGATCAGGTCGTCCAGGGCATCGAACGTGCGAAGATCCGGATTCTCGCTCCCGACTCTGTCGCAGCGATCTTCGTGGATGTTCAACCAGCGGCAGAGCACCGGCACGTGAAACCCGCTGAAGCCGTGTTCGACGATGAAGGTTCTGATGTCCGATCGGATTCGATCGATGTCGTTCACGAAGTAATGGGGGCCGGCATACATGACGTACTGTGGAACGAATGCCTGGCCGTTGCTGCGCACCCACTTGTTGCCCCGCGTCGTGACGAATCCGGGATGATGCGACGGTGATATGGTAATCGTTCCGCTCCTTCCGTGCAGATCGGGGTCCTCGCTCGAGGTGGAGAACGTCCACGCACCTGGCTTCGTCGCGGTAAATCTGAGCCGCCACTCGCCACCACCCGCGAAGAACAAACCCGTGACGAGCACGTCGCCAGTGTCGGTGTGGCGGAAGGTGGCTTTGGCTTCGAGATCGAATGGATTCCCCGAGTAGCTCGAATTCGGGAAGGACCATTCTATGTATGGTCCAAAGACCGTCCCTGAACGGTCGTAGCTGGCAGCATGAACAGCCGTTGAACTCAAGAGAAGAAACAGCCAAGGCAGGCTGAAAACCTGCCGTGGATCGAGGAATCGACTGAGACAATGGAAGTACAACATTGGGAGATCTAACCTTGGTCGCTCTCCAACTTTTTTCGAAGCTGATCAAGTTTATCGGCAGTCTCACGCCAGGCGTCATTCGTCAGCTTTTCTTCAGCACGCAGGCTCATGGCCGACCGCTGAAGGTGCATGAACCGGTCCATGAGTCGATCATGCTCGCCTACACTAGCACCGTCACCCAAGTCCTCTTCGAGAAGTCGATAGAGATGATCAAGCCCTTCCCGATCACGGACCTCGACGTCGAAAATTCCCACCTCGCTGCGATATCCCTCCGTAGTAAAGTTTGTTCGCCAGCGGTATCGCCATCTACCGGGCTCATCGGGTTGAAACTCCACTGCCCACCTGTACGAACCAAGGTGGGTGCCTCGTCGTTCATGGACGACGCCGGTGGGTGATTCGAATGTCCATCGGACCACCCGGGAATCGGGCGTTCCCAGTGGGACCCATGTGTCGGTAAACCCACTACTGAACACCTCACCAAATACAACCGGATGGACAGCATTGAGAATTCGAAACTGCACCTGCTCTGCTTGTATGACAGATCCAGAGGAGTAGGGCAGCCATTGAGTAAGCTGATCATCTTTGATCGTTCGCATACTGATAGTCGCGGCTGCTTCAGTGCCCAGCAGAGCGACGGCGTACCGGTGGGACAGATCGATGAAGGGTGTGATGTACTCGCGGCCATGCTCGAGCCAGATCGGACGCTCCCAGATCACGGCCGAGTCGATCGGCTTCCATACGACTGACAACTTCGGACGCCGCGCAGTTACACGATCGTCTCCCTCATCAGCCGACCAGATCGTTAGCCGGTGATTCCTCATGTTTTCGTGATGGTCCGATGCCTTGATCAGAAACTGGAGAGGAGCCCCTCGCACAACCTGATGTTCCACATACCGTGCAAGCTCGCTGGAGCTGAATTCAATTTGGGTATCTCCGAAACGGTATTCGGCAGCCGCCAGTGGCATGGCAGCCGTGTCCGCTTCCGAGGGGAACTCGTGCCAGACGCCACGCGCGTGGCTGGCGCCAGGAAGGCTCCATGCAGCTCGGCCGAACTCTCGGTCGATCCACCAAACCTCGCCGAATGCTGGAGTGCTGTTGTTGTTTCCATCAATACCCCCAGCGCCAGGCTCGAAGTTGCCGAGAATTGGATAAAGCATCAAATCAATGTCATGAGGGGGCGAATCTTCGATGGAGAGCGTCAGGGTGGCGGAAACGACGCTCTGCAAGCCGGGTAAACTTACCTCTCGCCAGAGATGGAGCACGCGGAAC
>JBGTJM010000461.1:0-1790 GCA_041745115.1 Thermomicrobiales bacterium | reverse complement strand
CCGGTGTCGACGCGTGTGGCTCTGATCCTGAATGTCATCATGCACGAGTGTGAAATTGTGAAGAAGCTCGATAGCAGCTGCGAGCGGCAGCGCGGGCTCAACTGAGCCGCCGCAGGCCAGGCATGACAGTAGAGCAAGAGTTGGACGTACCCGCTTGCCTTGATCGACACTTCCTGGAGCAATCTCCCGAAAATCGCGATCAAGCCACCCCATATGGTAGCGGGCCATGTCGGCCAGCAATTGGGAGCTATGGCGAGTATCCGCAACGGCATCCTGCATCAAAGAGTCGAGTCGATTGTGTGCTTGCGCGTCAATTTCTGATGAGAACGCAGATGGCATCGATGGATTGACTCCTTTTTGCGATTGGATGTCTGGTCTGCTCATGCACAGCCTACAGCGATTTAGACCAGCATTTCGTAGTCAGCCAATCGAAGAAGTACGAGAAATGAGACCCGGTCTACCCAGAAGTTGAAAGTGAGAACACTGCGCGCTGTTCTCCAACAATCCAACCGTTGTGATTGTGAACCGCGGGCGTGCATATGCTCTCAACTGCGTCCGTCAAGCTTCGATCGAGGACGTCAAGCTGCTGCAGGGTCGAAAGCACAATTTCCGGATGGCTACGAAACGAGCCGTCGGCAACCCGGATGGCGATCCCCATCGATGCTTCGGGGATACCGAGGCAAATAAGTCCTTCTGCGCCGCTCTTTGCCACGATTCGGCCTCGGCTAACCGTCATCAAATCGGTGACAAATGAGCCGGTTCCTGAGACATTTTCGGGATGCGTCGTCATTGCGTTCCGAAGGCGATCCAGCGCATCAGGGTGGCTACTCCCCGCCGCGACTGGATCGGCGAGGGCGGCATAGGCCTGCGCGAAGCTCGCGATCGATGCGCCAAAGGTTGGAACGCTGCAACCGTCGACGCCGATGACCAGCTCATCTTCAGGGGTGCGGAGAACGTCTGCCATGATCCGACGAATTTCGATTTGAAGGGGGTGAACTGGCTCGAGATAGGAGTCAACTGGATATTGCATATGCTGGCAGACGGCCAGCATCCCGGCATGCTTGCCGGAGCAATCACACTGAAGTGGAGAGCGCTGGGTGATGCCAAGCCTGATGCGGGAGGCCTCGTCTTCATCCATGGGATAGGGGATGCCACATTTCAGAGCGTCGGGCGAAAGACCCAGTTTGGCGAGGAGCGCCACTACCTGCGACTGATGGGCCGGTTCTGCGTAGTGTGATGCGCAACAGAGTGCGAGCTCGGCAGGGGTGAGGCCGAATGCGTCAGCGGCACCTGTTTCCACGATCGGAATCGCCTGGAATGGCTTGCCAGATGAACGAAAGTACGCGAAATTCTCGGGATTTCCGACTTTGGCAATGACCCGTCCGGCAGCGTCTGAAACCACGATGGTGCCGAGGTGGAGACTTTCGACACGATCGCCCCGGGTAACTTCGACGAGCGGAGCGATGTTGTCCAGAACTGTTGTCATTTGCTTTCATTCCTCATGATCGTTCTGTTTGGTCCTCCGCCGTGTTCGGCTCATTGCCTCTCTGGATCTTCGAACCTCGTTGCCGCGAAGTATGGAACAGGGAATACAACCAGAAGCCTCATTCGTTCAGCTCCAGTGTTTTGAAAGCCGTGCACGATACCGGGCGGTATGAAGGCCGAGCTGTTTTCGGAGATTAGATACGTATTGTTCGCGATTGACGCGATACCGGTGCCGCTCAGGAAGATGAGTGATTCCTCGACATCGTGATGGTGCCGGTAGACCTCCTGCCCAGGCTCGAGCACTT
>JBGTJM010000460.1:0-4392 GCA_041745115.1 Thermomicrobiales bacterium | reverse complement strand
TACGAAACAACAAACAGGCCCACGACCGAAAGCGCCGAAACGATGAAGAACCCCTTGTTCAATTCAGTCATCGGGTTGGTGATGTTAATGGAGGGCCGAATCGAGAGGACACCAATCAGTGAGCCAATAACGCCTACCGCGCCGATCAGGAGCGGGAAGAAAATCCACGCAATCGATCCTTCTGCACCCGCTCCACCGGACGCCTTGTAGAGGGCGACACCCAGAACCATCGCGCCGATGAACTCGGCAGCGGAGGACTCGAATAGGTCAGCGCCACGACCGGCGCAGTCGCCCACGTTGTCTCCGACGAGGTCTGCGATCACGGCTGGGTTTCGCGGATCATCTTCCGGGATACCGGCTTCGACCTTGCCGACCAGGTCTGCACCAACGTCGGCGGCTTTCGTGTAGATACCGCCGCCAAGCTGGGCAAAGAGCGCGACGAAGCTGGCGCCAAAGGCAAATCCAACGATCCAGTAGGGAGTTTCAGCAACCGTGGGGAGGACGCCTTCCGCAAACTGGTAGACGATGGCGTAAATCGCACCGACACCAATCAGTGAAAGCGCAACCACCAGGAATCCGGAGACCGCGCCGCCACGCAGTGCGATCGTCAGCGCTTCTCCAAGGTTGCGCTGCGCTCCCGATGCCGTGCGGACGTTGGATTTGACGGCAACGTACATGCCGATGAACCCGGAGACCCCGGAGAGGAATGCTCCGAGCAGAAATGCTCCAGCGGTGACGAGCGCGCGCGTCTGCTCGTGTTCGTTTTCGACAAGGAAGACAATGATCCCGAGGATGACCGTCACCACAACTGCCAGTATCGCGATGGTCTGGTACTGACGCCGCATATAGGCCATGGCGCCTTCGAAGATGAGGTCGGAAACACCCCGCATTTCGGGGGTGCCAGTGTCTCGACTCATGACGTCGCGAGCCAGATAGGCCGCGAATGCGATCGCCACGCCGCCAATGATGAACACCGGCAACAGATACGAACTAATACTGTCCAATATCCTCCTCCTCCACTATTCGACGCACATCCGCTGGATCACTTTTCGCGCGCATTTCATTTCTGCTGAGGTTGCAGGCACAGTTCGTTGACGACATTCCTTGAACTATCTGGAAATTGAAGGGATCGGGCTGAATGCGCACACATAAACGCGTGGTGAGCTCCGAAAACCCGCCACGCGCGCGTAGAGTCTACCATCATTCTTTAATCATTGCGGGTCAGTCGATCGGTTCACGCCAAACGTTTCCGGGACAGATTTCACGTTGTGGCCGGAGAGGATTCGGCTTCGGTGCGCCGGATGCGGTTCCATGCTCGATGGAAATCGCCCATCTCCCACGAGACCAGTAACTGGCTGGCATTGAAAATCGAGGAGTAGGTGCCGGCGATGATCCCAATGAGCAGGGCAAGCACGAAGTTCCGGGTCGACTCGCCTCCGAAGAGGTAAAGGGCCAGCAGGGTGAAGACCACCGTGAGGGAGGTGTTGACCGATCGCACAATGGTCTGGGCCAGACTGTAGTTGACGACATTCTCGAACGAGCTCTCGACCTGGCTGGCGAGGTTTTCCCGAATGCGGTCGAAGACCACGATGCTGTCGTGAACGGAGAATCCAATGACGGTCAGGATGGCGGTTACAAAGAGCGCATCGACCTGAACATCGGCGAATCTGCCGAGAATGGCAAAGACGCCCATGACCAGCAGCACATCATGCAGCATGGCGATGATCGCGCAGATTCCGTAAAGGGCAGGATTCTGGGTATTCCTGAAGGCGAAGGCGATGTAGAGCAGGATGCCGACCGAGGCTACTGCGACAGCAATGATCGCTTTTTCGCTGATCTCACTACTGACCGATGAGCCAACCGTGGAAATCTGCAACTCCTCGAACGGCCCAATCTGCTCAGCGAAGGCGGTCTCCAGCTCGCCTTTCTCACCGGAAAGCTGACTCAGCTCTTCCATCCGAATAATGGCGACGTTGTTTTGCAGATCATCGGACGACGAGAGCTGCACCACAGTCTCGGTGAATCCGGTTTCAGCTAGGACTGCCCTGACCTGCTCCGTGGTGATGGATTCCTCGAACTCGAGCTCCCAGATCGTGCCGCCGGTGAAATCGATTCCCAGGTTGAGCCGGAATAGGAGCAGCGCCACGACCCCGGGAAGGAGCAGCAGAATCGAGATGATGTACCAGTATTTGCGGTTGCTGGCGAGTCTACCCATGGTGGCCTTGGCTCATTCGCTTCATGACTCTGCTTTCGCCGGTGCAGTTGGTGTCGACTCTACGCCGTACCACCACTGATTCTGGATTGGCCACGTGCCGAGCAGCAGCCGCAGGAAGGTGCGTGAAATGGTGTAGGCAGTGAACATGCTGACGCCGACTCCAATGAACAGGGTGAGCGCGAATCCGGTCACGATTGTGGCGCCGCTGTACTGCCCAAACCAGTAAAGGATCGCCGCAGTGAGCATCGAGGTAATGTTCGAATCCCGGATCGAGGGCCAGGCGTGAGAGAAGCCGGCTTCGATCGCCTGCTTGAGCGGCTTGCCGGTTCTGAGCTCTTCTTTCAAACGCGCAAAGATCAGGACGTTGGCATCGACGGCCATACCGATCGACAGAATGAACCCGGCGATCCCGGCCAGCGTGAGCGTGACCGGTATGATTTTGAACAGGGCGAGCACGAGGATCGTATAGATGATGAGGGCGATCACGGAGATGACGCCGGGTAACCGGTAGTAGATGATCATGAAGAGAGCCACGATGCCAAGACCGACGGCTCCGGCCACAAGGCTCTTGTCGATCGAGTCCTGGCCGAGGGTTGGCCCGACTACCCGGCTTTGCACCACCTCGAGCGGCACAGCCAGGCTGCCGGCTTTGAGCTGCACCACGAGATTGTCGACCTCTCTCGCGGGGATGCCCTCGATCTGGCCGGTGCTCGAGATGGCGGCCTGGATCACCGCCGATGAGACAACTGTCTTATCGATCACGATCGACATCGGGCGGCCGATGTTCTGGCTGGTGAACTCGAAGAACCGCTGGGAAGCACTGCCGTCCAGCTCGAAGGCCACCAGCGGCTCGCCAAGCGGCCCTGTGGCGCGGTAGGCGTCGCTCAGGTCACTTCCACTTACAAGCGTGGTAAAGACGGGACCAGTGGGCGCAGGCAGGGCCTCAGGCGTGCCCGCAGCGCCGGCAATCGGTGAGCCGTCGATCATCGCCACCGGCGACCCGATGTCTGTCTCGGCAGCCAGAGGATCGATATCGAGGGTAGTTCTGACAATGGTGCCTTCCGGCAGCATCTGGCCCTGCGGATCGATGATCTCGAGCAACGCTGTTTGGCGCACGACGTCGACGGCTTCGTCGGGATCGGCGACGCCGGGAAGCTCTACCAGGATCTGGTTGTCGCCGCGGGTCTGGACGACCGGTTCGCTGACGCCGAGTCCGTTGACCCGCCGTTCGATGGTGTCGCGAGTGCCGCTCATGACCGAGCTGTCGACACTTTGACCGGCTGGTGGACGCGCTTCGAGGGTGACCTGAACGCCACCCTGCAGGTCGAGGCCCTGCTGGATAGGGTGATCGGCCTTGTAACCGCCGAGATCGAGTCGTTCGCCCGGTAGCACGACCCAGGTGGCTACACCAGTCAGGATGAGGACGAGGACAAATGTGACCCAGGGAGAGATGCGCAACGCTTTATGGTCCCGGTTCGTAGGAAACCCGCGCCGAAGCCGGGTGCTGTTTCAGGTTCAGGTGTGGACTGGACGAATCGTCAGGCCCAATCGCGGAGTATAGGAGTTCGGTGACGCTCGGTCAATTTGGGCTCTCCGGGCGAAGGACCCAAGTAAAGGATCAAACCAGAATGGAGCCATGCCCTGGTCTGGACCACTGATCTGTGAACCAGAAGAAATGTGTGTCGGAACTCCGCAGGCTGTTTCTCGCGCGACCGGAACAGTCAGGTTCGAAGCTGACGGCAGTCATCCACCCGACCTCACAAGCAAGCAACAGCCGCATTCTTGGAACGATAGCTGAAACCTGCTCGCGCAGATGCCGGACCCTGGTAGAGATATTTGCCAATCGTGACCAGGCATATCTCGCACTTGGACCGGACTTATTACGCCCTTGGCTTTGCCGACGCACTACACCTTAGCGCAAGCACCGGTGCTAGGGCACTTCTTTCGAAGTCGCTTGTCGCCAGCAACTCAAGATGAAAGATGGTTCGCGAACTGGGACAAAAGCGACATGAAACGAAACACAACGCAAATTGGCAGCTTTGTGCCTGCGGCAAACACCAGGACAGCCATGAGTGATCTGGATCGAGCGCGGCCGCTGGACTGCCGTACGGCAAGCATCAATCAACGAGCCAGGAGACGGACTCCTCGATGACTCCGTCATCTGAAACGACGTACGA
>JBGTJM010000459.1:0-3934 GCA_041745115.1 Thermomicrobiales bacterium | reverse complement strand
CCGTGCCCTTCGCCACGCTGCGTGTTCGTATTCTCAAGTTGTCAAAACGAGATACGGCCATCGGCCGGTTCACTGAAAATTCGCGGGCGTCTCTGCTTGAACAAAGTCGCGGACGTGCTTGCGCTTGTTCGTCTGCCTCTTTTCTGGTGACCATTGTACGGATTGCGGTCGCTTTGCCTTCTGTCCCCTGCCCATTGATAATTCAGGTAATGGCGTCTGCTGATCAGCAGGCTTGCACCCACTCACTCAAAGGATGATCCCAGTTTGACAGCTTCAATCGCGGTTGAGCCGCACATGTATACGGGCGTGACCTTTGATTCAGTCGATCAACTGGCAGCGCGTTTGGCCGAGGAGCGGTATATCACCGATCGCAGCCTGGCCACGACCCTCTACCTCACACTGCAGATGAGGAAACCGCTGTTGCTAGAGGGGGAAGCCGGCGTTGGCAAGACCGAGATTGCGAAGGTGCTGGCGGCCATTCTAGATACCGAACTGATCCGATTGCAGTGCTACGAAGGTCTGGATGCGAACTCGGCTATCTATGAATGGGACTATCCGCGCCAGATGCTGTACCTGCAAACGATCGAGGCGACGGGTGAAGTCGATCGCGAGAAGGTTCGGCGGGATCTCTTCAGCGAGGAGTTCCTGCTGAAGCGTCCATTGTTACAGGCGATCGATGCGTCTCACGACCGTTCGCCAGTGCTGCTGATCGATGAGGTCGATCGTGCCGATCAGGAGCTGGAAGCGTTTCTGTTGGAATTGCTTTCGGACTTTCAGGTGACGGTACCTGAGCTTGGCACGATTCGGGCGGAGCATGTGCCGATCGTGATCCTGACGTCGAACCGGACCCGAGAGATTCACGATGCTTTGAAGCGGCGCTGCCTCTACTACTGGATCGATTTTCCCACGTTCGAGAAAGAGTTCCGGATTCTGGCAGCTAAGGTGCCGCAAGCGCCAACGGATCTGGCTGCGCAAATCTGCACGTTTACGCAGGGCTTGAGGGAGGTCGATCTATTCAAGTCGCCGGGCATGGCGGAGACACTAGACTGGGCGCACGCCCTGCTGGCTCTCGGGTCGGCGTCGCTCACGAATGAAACGGTCGACGACACACTCGGTGTGATCCTGAAGTACCAGGAGGACGTCGATCGCGTGCGAGGTGATGTCGCGGCTGCGCTTGTCGACAGGGCTGAACGTGTATCAATCGACTAGCCAAAACCCGTTCGACGATGCACCGCAGGAGGCGTGGCTGGCCGCGAACCTGCTCGGCTTTGGTCGTGAACTGCGGGCAGCCGGATTGAATCTTGGATCGGGCCAGATCATCAACTTGCTCGAGGCCGTTTCCTCGATCGATTGCAACCGACGCGATGACTTTTACAGCGCGGCCAAGTCGACGCTCGTCACTTCACCAGAGCAGATTCCGGTCTTCGATGCGATGTTCGGACGATTCTGGCGACGGCTGATGCGGCCCGACTCACAGCATCAGGACCTACAGGACAGGCACGAGTTCGATATGCCGCCTGCGCCTGCCGATGGTAAGAATGGCGCTGAGGTCGAGAAGAAGCGACCGCAGGCCGGAAAAGGCTCGGAGTCGAAAGATAGAGGCGTGCTGGCGGTCGAGGATACTGCCATCGATGATGGTTCTCAGCCCGAGGAACTGGATGCATTGCCGGAAGACGTGATCGTCTTCAGTGCTCGCGAGGTGCTTCGAAAAAAGGACTTCGCGCAGTTCAGCCCGGATGAAATTGCTGAGGCGCGGCGAATTATCGATGGAATGACCTGGAGGCTGGGCACCCGCGAAACTCGGCGGAGGGAAAAGGCCAGTCACGGAGACTACATCGACTACCGGCGGACGTTGCGGCACAGCCTGAAGCATGGTGGCGTGCCGATCGAGCTGCGCCGGCGACGACGAAAGGAGAAAATGCGGCCACTTGTGCTGATCTGCGACATCTCTGGGTCGATGGATCGTTATTCACGGTTGCTGCTGCAGTTTGTGCATGCACTGGAACATGGACTCGATAACGTCGAAGTGTTCGTGTTCAGTACTCGGTTGACCCGGATCACGCGGGAACTGCGCAAGCGCAATGTCGATTCGGCGATCGAGCAGGTTGTCAAATCAGTGCACGACTGGTCAGGTGGAACCCGGATTGGCGAGGCGATCAAGACATTCAACTATGAGTGGAGCAGGCGGGTACTGCGGTCTGGAGCGACTGTGGTGATGATCTCTGATGGCTGGGATCGTGGTGACCCGCAGTTGCTTGCTACGGAAATGGCGCGACTACAGCGCTCGTGCCGGCGGCTGATCTGGCTCAACCCGTTGCTGGGTGCGCCTGGATACCAGCCACTCACGCAGGGGATTCGAGCGGCGTTGCCGTTTGTCGATGCGTTCCTGCCGATCCACAACCTGAAGAGTCTCGAAGCGCTGGCCAGGCTCCTGAGCGAGATGGATGATACGCCGCCGGTGCGGGCCAACCGGTCGATTCGCCCGATTTCGGGTGATTTCACACAGCTCAAGCCGTTCATGAGCGAGCACGGTCAGCGAATGGTTGACATCGGGCCGATGATGGATGGCAAGAGACTAGACGAAAGGAGGGCAAACCGTGAAGGAATTGCTCCACGACATTGATCTTTGGAGAAGTGCGGGCGAGAAGGTCGCGATCGCCACTGTGGTGAAGGTAGAAGGATCTGCCCCGCGGCCTGTCGGGGCAACGATGGCCGTTTCGAGTGGTGGGAATCTGGCTGGATCAGTTAGCGGAGGATGCGTCGAGACTGCAGTCTTCGAGGAAGCCCAGGAGGTGCTGGAATCAGGAACCCCGAAGATGCTGCGTTACGGCATTACCGATGAGATGGCCTGGGATGTCGGTCTGGCGTGCGGCGGCACGATCGAAGTTTTTGTTGAGCCGCTCGACAAGCAAGACGAATGAATACGCGAGAGAGCCCATCGTCCTACGATCAGCTGAAGGCGTCAATAGAGGCACACGTGCCAGTGTCGGCCGCCACGGTTTTGCGTGGACCGAACGCCGGTGAAAAGATGCTGGTGTACGCTGATCGACACATTGGCACCCTTGGCGATTCAGCGTTCGATCTTCGCGTGATCGAGTCGGCCCGCCGGCTGCTCGGTGAGGGATTGTCAGAGACCCTTGAGTTGAACGGGCCGGATGGTCCTGTCGAGGTGTTCTTTGAGTCGTTCCCGCCGCCGCCTGAGTTGATCATTTTTGGGGCGGTCCATGTAGCCCAGCCTCTGACGACCATTGCGAAGCAGCTTGGATACAAGGTTGTCGTGGTCGACGTGCGAGAGAAGCTGGCAACAGAGGAGCGTTTTCCGGATGCGGACGAGATCGTGCTCGAGTGGCCGGATGTTGCTTTGAGCAAGCGTTCGGTGGATGCAAGCGCAGCCATCGCCATCCTGTCGCATGACCCGAAGTTCGATGAGCCTGCACTGCTGGGATCTCTCTCGACACCCGCGCGATACATTGGCGCAGTGGGCAGCAGGAGCACGAACCAGGATCGGCGGGAGCGCTTGAAGGCTGCAGGTGTTGACGATGACAACCTTCAGCGGGTGCGCGGTCCAATCGGATTGAACATTGGCGCCAGCACGCCGGAAGAGATGGCGATCAGTATCATGGCAGAGATTATCGCTGCCCGTCATGGGCGCATGGGTGGCCCGCTAACGACCGCGACCGGCAAGATCAGAGCGCGCGCCTAGCCGATGCATGCGGGAGGCGATGTCCGGCTTGCCGCGGTGATTCTCGCCGCAGGCACGGGTTCACGAATGCTCGGGCAAACGAAGCAGCTCCTGCCTGTGTCGGGCAAGCCCTTGTTGCAACATGTCATCGATACCGTCAAGGATTCGACGGTCGATGAGATTGTCGTCGTTATAGGGCACGATGCCGAAAACGTCCTCGAGACTGTCGACTTCGCATCGGTGCAGGTGGTC
>JBGTJM010000458.1:0-1612 GCA_041745115.1 Thermomicrobiales bacterium | reverse complement strand
GGCGAGCGATTGTGACGGCATCGCAATCCCCGCGTTCGATTGCGGACCGAATAAGCGACGCCCGCTGAAAACCGCCGGTGCAAAGCACAGGAATACCAACCGCCCTTTTGATCTGTCGCGAATCGTCGAGCTGGGCGCCTTCAATGGCCTCGACATCGGGTTTATCCCACCGCCAGGTGAAGAACCGATTCAGTGGGAATGTGCGCATCAGGAGGTAGTTGCGGACCGCGTGCTTCCCGCTGGACAGCAACGTGTCGTACCCCTCGGCCGCTTCTTTTGGGTCGAATGATCCGGCCGGGTTCAGGGGATGAGGAAAGGTGCTGCCCGTCGAGACGTGAATGGCATCGACACCAGTTTGCTCGAGCCAGCGGCAGACCTGAACTGAGTCCTCAATGGTGTTGCCTTTGTCAGCCCACGGTAGCGCAGCATCATTATGTTCGGTCGCGCTGATTTTGACCTGCAGATGAAAGTCCTCGCCGACTTCAGCGCGAATCGCGCTGATTACCTCCAGCAGGAATCGGGCGCGATTTTCCAGCGAGCCGCCGTAATCGTCATCCCGATCGTTGATGGCCGAGCTCAGAAACTGCGTAAAAAGGTAACCATTGGCGCCATGGATTTCGATTCCGTCGAGCTCGGCTTCTCGGGCTCGTCGAGCGGCCTGGGCAAAGGAGCGAGTTACTTCACCAATTTGTGAGACTGTCATTCGCTCGCACTCGAACCCATGCAATGGGTCAGATTTATGCGTCGAGCTTAGTCCCTTTTCGATTTCAAATCCGGGTACATCTCGCTGGCGCCCGGCGTGGGCCAGCTGCAGGAGATACCGGCAATCGTGCTCGTGAACCCGTTTCCCCAGTTCCCGCCAGAAAGGGACCCGTTCGTCACTGTCGATACTCGCGTATCCCGGCACGATGCGTCCTCGCAAGTCCACACCACACCAGGAGGAGATGATCGCGCCCACCCCATTGCGGGCGAACTTCAGTTCCCAATTGATTCTGGTCTGGCTTCCTGAGCCATCGTAGCTGTCGAACCGACCGGAGATATTCGATCTCCACAAGCGGTTCTTCACCGTCAAACTCTTGAACCCAATCGGTTCGAATAGAATATCCGGCTTCACGGTCAGCATCCTCTCTGAATCATGCTCCCGGCAGAGATGGGGCGTCCATGGTCTGATCTCCCAGATGAAACACCGAGAAAATCTCTTCGATCATGGCTCCCCGGGAGTCGTAGCGACGCTCTTCGTAGCATCCCATTGGATGCTCGATAAAGTTCACCAGGCATTTGTTGCAATAGGTGCAGGGACGAGGAGGCCGATCCAAGCCTTGAGCGAACATCTGCGGCATATCGGGGTTCGCCAGAAGGGTTCGCGCCATCGATACGCCGTCAACAGACCCATCAGCGATGGCGTTACGAATCACCGACGCGGTTTGAAATCCGCCAGTACAGAGAACCGGCACGGACACCGCCTGCTTCACCGCCCGGGCATCATCAAGATTGATGCCCTCTACCTTTTCCTTACTCGATCGCTCCCACTGCCACTTGAAAGCGCGATTGAAGGGAAATGTCCGAAACGCAAGATAGTTGCGAAAAGTGTGCCGCCCACTGGAAATAATCG
>JBGTJM010000457.1:0-6935 GCA_041745115.1 Thermomicrobiales bacterium | reverse complement strand
TCACATACCGCGGCTCGCCGGTCAGTCGATCAACGTGGAATCTGATGATATCAATGTGGTCCAGCTCGATTTTGGAGAGAATCGATTCGCTCAAATCCTCTCCAGCTTCGCGGTGGCGGGTAGTCAGGCGCCAGCCATGGAGATTCACGGATCGAAAGGAAGCATTTCGATAAACGCGGGGAGCTGGTATGAGGCGGCTGGATCGGTCGATATCCTGCTGCTTGACGATTCGCCGCTAGGGGTGAGCGGCTGGATGAACAATGTCAGCAATCCGGCGCCTATTGGTCCGCCGGAGGAGCACCTGATCGGCGCGGGTGCCCGGCACTTCATCGAATGCATCGCCGGTACCTCGGAACCGATTCTCACTGCCGAACACGCCATTCATGTGCTGGACATCATCCTTTCCGCAAGACATGCTGCCCGGAGCGGTCGCGCGATGCCCCTGTCGACAAGATTCTGAGTCTCCCCAAGGTTCGCCTACCGGCGGCGCTCGGTGGGCGAAGTAGCCGACTTGCTCTGATCAGTTGCAATAGAATGAAGGGATTCTTCTTTCTTTTCTTGGGCCCCGGTTCCAAACTCTTCGCCAAGCGCTTGCCCAGAGATCTGCAACACGTGAGTGTGACATTGCAAACAGTTTGCACAACAGGAGGTTGCAATGGATGAGAACATTGAAACCAGAATCCGGACCGATTCACTGAGACTCGTCGAGCAGCTCAACGCTGCATGGAACAATCACGATCTCGAAACAGCGCTGAGCCTGATGACCGAGGACTGTCTATTCGAAAACACATCTCCTGCACCGGATGGTGAGCTGTCCTCCGGTAAGACTGCGGTCAGGGCCTGCTGGGAGCCGATATTCCAAACGTCTGGAATGCGCTTCGAGACTGAGGAGATCGTCGCTTGCGACGATCGGGTCACGGCATGTTGGCGCTATTCGTGGATCAATTCCGACGGAACTGAAGGCCACGTGCGTGGTATCGATCTGTTCAAGATCCGTGATGGACTCATCGCTGAAAAGCTGTCCTACGTCAAAGGCTAAGGTGCCTCCAGTTGGTGGCGCTGGATCGTAGCCGGGTAATCTATGCGGTCCAAAGCAACAGGTTTATGATTGGCCACAGCCTCAATGCGAGGGTTCTCGACGTTCACAAAAAAAGGCGGTTAGATGAACATAATAGTAGAAACTGGAGATCCGTACGTCATTGGTTCCGAGGCACTGATTGTGCCTGTGTTTCAGCAAGACAAGGGAATTGAACTCGACCCAATTGTCGATGATGAGTTTCGACTGCAAGTCGCCAGTCTTGCTGAGGATTCGAGGTTTGTCGGCAAGCGAGGCACGACATTGATTATCCCTTCGCTTGGCAGGATCGCTGCGAAGCGGCTGATTCTCGCTGGTGTTGGAGAAAGTGGGGAGCTGAGCGCTGAGTCAATTCGGCGGGCCTGGGGAGCCGCTACCACCGCGGCTCGCTCCGCGGGCGCGAAGCGGGTGACATCGGTTTACCCACCGGCGTCCGAAACTCTCGATCTCACCGCATCCGTTGCAGCGGCCGCCTCTTCGGCGACAATGGCAACGTATCGATTCACAGAGCATTTCGGCTCGGTCAAAGTGGCCTCGCCTCGCAACGATGTTGAGTCGCTTGCCTTCGCAGGCTCGGCCGACCTGGCTGCGATGGTTGGCAGGGGTATTGAAACGGGTGTCGCTGTGGGTGCAGGGGTCAATCTGGCGCGCGATTTGTCAAACCAGCCAGCTAGTGTGCTGACGCCGGTCGAGATGGCCCGCATTGCAAAAAAAGTAGCCGAGGATTCTGGTCTTGAGATTCGGGTGTTCGACGAAGAGGGCCTCGAAGCTCTTTCCGCCGAGGCAATGCTCACGGTTGGAAGAGGTAGCAAGAACCCTCCTCGAATGATCCATCTGATCTGGAGGCCAGACGAGGCTGACGATTCAACCCCACAAATTGGAATCGTCGGCAAGTGCATAACCTTCGATACGGGAGGCTACTCGATCAAGCCGACTGACGGGATGGTGGACATGAAGGGGGATATGGCCGGGGGCGCGGCGGTGCTGGGGGTCATGTCTGCTATCCGGGCACTCGATGTCCCGGTGATTGTCCACTGTGTCATCTGCGCTGCGGAGAACATGATCTCGGGCGATGCTTTCAGGCCGGGGGATGTGATCACCGGGATGAATGGCGTCACCATGGAAGTGCTCTCAACTGATGCAGAGGGCCGCCTTGTCCTCGCAGACGGTCTCGTCTATACGGCGAGGCAGGGTGTCCGTGAGATGATCGACGTGGCAACGCTGACGGGCGCAAAAGTCGTGGCCTTGGGCAGTCAGACAGTCGCGCTGTTCAGCAATGACGATTCGCTGGCAAACAGATTGCTGAATGCAGCAGACGCTGCAGGCGAACCGATGTGGAGATTGCCTCTGAGCGAGCATCTTGAGTCGCAGATCGAAGGCGAGGTCGCCGACATCAAAAACACAGGAGGCCGAGCTGGTGGTGCTATCACGGCAGCTCTCTTCCTGCAACATTTTTGTGAAGGAGTACCCTGGGCGCATCTCGACATTGCCGGATCCAATCGATCGAACAAGGCAACGGCATACACACCGAAAGGCGCGACGGGAGTTGGCGTCCGCACACTTCTGGAGTATCTGGAGTCAGCGAACAGTGATGGGACAGTTTAGGATGAGTGAACATGGAGTGACGTGGGCGACTTTTGATTGCTATGGCACGCTCATCGATTGGGAAGGTGGGATGGGGGCCTTCCTTTATTCGATTGCGCTGCGGAGTGGAGACGAAGCCCCCAGGCCTGGCCCGATCCTGCGGGAGGAGTGGGAGTCAATCCAGTTCGATATCATTCAAGGGCCGTACAAAACGTACAAGCAAGTGCTCTCCGAGAGCGTACGGGCGTGGTGCGAGGTTCGTGGATACCCGTACATCGATGCGTACGATGACGCAGCCGTGTCATCGATGCGGGCGTTTCAGCCCTTTCACGATACGCGGCCCGCGCTGCTTCGGGCCCAGGCCGAGGGGATGAAACTGGCCATTATTAGCAACATCGATCATGACATCCTCGCACATTCCCTGAATCATATGCAGATCGAGTTCGATGAAGTCATTACCGCTGAAGACTGTCGAGCGTACAAGCCAGCGCACTCGGTCTTCGAAAGAGCGCTCGATCAGATCGGAGCTCCCGCGAAGGAGATGCTCCATGTTGCGTTCGGTTTCAAGTACGACATCGGCCCTGCCCGGCAGTTTGGCTGGAACACTGCGTGGGTCAATCGGAACGCGGAGGCCCTGACTGATAGCACCACCCCGGACCATATCTGGAGTGATCTGTGGGGTCTCGCAGCATTCGCTGGTTCGCCGTACGATGTCGTGAAGCCTTAGCTCACTCGGCAACAAGTCCAGCGGCAAGAGGTTACGTAACATCTGCGGCGGCAACTGCTGAAAATACTGCTTGCATATGATGTTTTGGGCAGCGAGAGGCGATGAAGCGGTGGCGCGCTCGGTCTACGTTGAGTTTGGGATGCATTTCCCCGGCAAAAAGTGGTTTCCGCCTAATCTGCGGAGAGGTGTGCCGACGACAATGGCACAGCAAATGAGTCAAAGCTTCGGTGAAGGTCTCTTGGCAGGGAGATTCGGTAGGCAGCTTCCATCCCTGGAATGGCGCGTATCTCATCGAGGACCGCATCGCTAATCTGATCATCGACGTTGACGACCATCAGCGCTTCTTCGCCGCGATTGTGGCGACCGACTTCCATACCAGCAATGTTGACTTCATGACGACCCAGAATGGTCCCCACTCGTCCAATCACCCCAGGAACATCGCGATGATGCGTGATGAGCATCTCGCCGGACAACGGCCGATCGAGCGAAAAGCGATCTACTGCCACGATCCCTGCCTGCATTCGATCCCAGATTACACGAACCTGGTGGGCGGGTTCGTCCGGTTCGCCGCTGGCTTCGAAAGAAAAGGATGGTTGCACATTCGGATCGTTGGTTCCGGCGTCGACTCGCGCTTCCAGCCCGAGTTCTGCAGCGATGAGCCGTGCATTGACTGGTGTCACACGGTGGTGAGTCCACTGATTCAATGCAGCGCTCAGCGCCGCGCCCGCCACATGTTCCGTGACATCTTCAGGCACACATCCATTCACCGTTACCCTGAACGCGGCAGGCGGGGAAGGCTGAAGCACCGCCAGCACGTGACCCGCGGCCCCTGCAACGGTCGTCAAGCGCTGGAGCTCAGGAGCCATCAGGGATGCCGGTGGCAGATTGACTGCATTGGGAACTGCGTGCCCGTTCAGCGCGGCCAGCACTGAACTGCTGATCATTTCGCCGACTGCCCGCAGTGCTTCCTCGCTCGACCCTCCAAGGTGCGGCGTCAGCACCACATTCGGCAAACCGAAGAGCGGGCTTTCGAAGCAAGGTTCCTGCGGAAACACGTCGACCCCGGCGGCTCTGATTCGGCCCGCCTTTAGCGCAGCGGCCAGAGCCGCTTCGTCGATCACATCACCTCGAGAGCAATTGATGACGATGGCGTCGTCCTTGAGTAGCTCAATCCGGGCGGAATCGAGCATGTTGTGAGTTTCTGGCGTCGAAGGTACGTGATAGGTCACGACATCCGCAGTTCGCAACAGCGTGTCGTAATCGACCGGCGTCGCATCATGCTCTCGGAATCGCTCAGGCGAGACGTACGGATCGTAGGCAAGAATGTCCATCTCAAATGCACTGAGGCGTTTCGCAACCACGCCGCCAACTCGACCGAGTCCAACAATCCCAACGGTTCTGCCTCGCAAATCGATCGGCTTGAATCGGCGTCGTTCCCAGAGACAGGCATGTGTGGAGGCATCAGCTTTCACAATCTCGCGAGTCAGCGATAGCAGCAGGGCGACAGTGTGCTCACCAGCCGAGTATCGATTCGCCCCGGGAGCGTTGAGCACCAGCACGCCGGCCCGCGTCGCCGCTTCGAGGTCGACATTGTCTACACCGACACCTGCTCGCGCCACAACGCGAAGCTTCTGTCCAGCATCGATCACCGCTGCGGTGACCTGTGTTTCAGAGCGCACAATCAGCGCGTCGGCCGAAGGCAGCGCCTCGAGCAGTGCCGCAGTGTTGGTTCCATCAACGTCTACGATCTCTGCATGCAGCGCAATTTGCTCTCGAGCTACCGGGTGCATGGCGTCAGCAATCACGATGAGCGGCAGCGTCGGCGCACTCGCTGGATCGACAAGTTCCAGGCCAGTCGATCGCACCTCTTCATGGAGTCGATCGACAACTTCTGCCAATCCATCGACCTGGACGATGCCAGCTACGTCCTCAAAACGGGAACCTGGCGCCGAAATCAGGTAGCATAGGATGCCGGAAGCGGCATATGCGCGGGCGTGCCGCAGGCTGTCCTCAACAGCAACGGTGCAACCGCGCTGGAATGCAACAGTCGGTTTGTCATCTGCAAACGTGATTTCGACAGCAGGGAAGCCGTGCCGCTGAAGCCATGCTCGGGTCATTTCCGCAGAAGCGGCAGTTCGAGCAGTGATAATTCGCACCCGGTCCGAACCAAGCAGATCGATGACGCTGCGCAGAAAGTCCTGTGCACCATGTGCAGCCTCGAGCTTTGAAGCCGGCCCGTCGTCGCCGTAAACCCAATCTCGTACCGCCTGTGGAACATTGAGTCCAGCTGAATCGACGAACGCTCGCTCGGGAAGATCCAGACCGAAGTGCCTCGATGCCGCGATTGCGAGGGGCCGAGGGTGCTCCGTCAGAACGCCGTCAAGGTCGATTGCCAGGTTGACGGTCTTGCCGCCTCCGCGTCCATTCGAGGTCATACCTGCTGCCAACCCGGGCCCCCAGTTGTGTCACTTTCAAGTACACATTGCGCCAAAAAAAGCCAACTGACGCCCATTGCAAGGCGCAGCAATCAGCGTAGCACTGGGTAGCGGAAGGTTCAACGACGGGCGCGCGAATTGAGAGCAGGCTCAGTAACCGCGCGACTTGTCGAGCACTGGGGTCATTTCATCAATCCGGCCATCCAGGAATCGCTCCATGTTTGCGAGAAAGATGTCCGTAACTCTTCGATTCTCTGACACGACTGTGCTGGCTGAGTGAGGATTGACGATCACATTGGGCATCGACCATAGTGGCGAATCCAGTGGCAATGGCTCGGTCTGGAACACATCTAGACCGGCAAATGCGATAGCGCCTGACTCGAGCGCTTCGATCATCGCCTCTTCGTCGACCACAGCCCCTCTTGCGATGTTGATTAGAACCACACCGGCTTTCATCGAAGCGATTTGGCGACGCCCAATCATTCCCGCCGTTTCTGGTGTAATTGGACAGCAAAGCACCACAGCATCGGCTCGCGCCAGGGACATTTCCAGACCATCCCTGGTGACAAACTCGCTGAAATCGGGGTTGCGATCACGCGCCACCTCGGGCCTGGTGCCAACGGCGATAACGTTCATTCCAAAGGCGTTGGCAATTCTGGCGACTTCGCTGCCGATGCGGCCAGGTCCTACGATCACCAGGGTCTGGTCGCGGAGCTCGCCGGAACAGAATCGAGTCCATGTTTTGACCCTTTGCCATTGCTGCAGATTGGCAAACTGTTTTGTGTGAAACAGAAGCACTGCAAAGACGAATTCGGTCAGCGGACCGGCATGAACGCCGCTGGCGGTTGTGACAATCACATCTGGCCGATCCAGCTCCAGCTCCTTAACCTGCGGGCCCACCCCGGCGGAGGTCGTCTGGACCCATTTCAGATTCGGACAAAGGTCGAGGATCGGCCTGGACCCTTTCGGCAAGTCCCAGAGAACGTCTGCCTGGAGGAGCATGGCCTCCCATTCGGACTGTTGCTCGTTGGTCCTCACCCAGTCTGAAGGACCAGTGTGGTCTGCAACATAGCGGCGGGGTGGGAGGAGATCAGGACGAAACAATACCCGCAGC
>JBGTJM010000456.1:0-6048 GCA_041745115.1 Thermomicrobiales bacterium | reverse complement strand
TTCCAGTTTATTGCCGCGGGCGCGGCCGGTATCAACCGCAAGTCCGGCGACGTTTGGCATGAAGTAAACTGGCGTTGGAGGTTCTCGAATGCACCGCAATCGTCCATCAAGCCAGACAAACAGCAGATCGATCAGGGATCTGGTGTTCGATCGGGCGTTCCGGCGTGCGTTCCTGATCGTCGTTGTGATGCTGTTCCAAACCGCCTCACTGGTCGCGACCGAGTTCGTGGCGAAGGCGCAGGATCGAGAGGGTGCGGTACTGATTGTGCCGATCACAGGGACGATCGATCTTGGGCTGGCTCCGTACCTGGACCGAATCATTGCTGAAGCAGAAGAAGATGGGGCGGTAGCAATTCTGCTCGATATCGACACTCCAGGCGGGCGCCTGGATGCGGTGTTGCAGATGCAGGACAGCTTGCTTGGCAGCCGAGTGCCCACGATCGCGTTTGTGGATCGCACGGCGTTTTCGGCTGGAGCGCTGATCGCGATCGCATCCGAACAGATCTACATGACCCCGGGTGGCGTGATGGGAGCGGCGACGCCGGTCGATGGCGCTACGGGTGAAACTGCCAGTGAGAAGGTGATTTCAGCGGTGAGGTCGACGTTCGAGTCGACTGCTGAAGCGCGGGGCCGTGATCCGATTGTGGCAGCAGCCATGGTCGACGACAACATCGTGATCGATGGCCTGACCGAGCAAGGACAGCTGCTCACGTTGACCAATACGCAAGCGATTACGTGGGGTTACTCCGAGGGGACGTACGAGACGATCGACGAAGTCCTGGCGGCGGCAGGGTTTGCCGATGCGCCGACCGTCGAAACGTCGCCGACATTTGTCGAGAATATTGTGCGGTTTCTGACTGACCCGGTGGTTGCGTCGTTGCTGCTGCTTGGCGGGCTGATCCTTATCGTTGGCGACTTCTTTGTTGAAGGAGTTGGCATCGGAACCGCGGCTGGAGGTGCCCTGCTGGGGTTGTTTTTCTACGGTCACCTGCTCGCTGGGCTGGCGGGATGGGAGGACGTTGCGCTCGTCCTGCTCGGAATCGGGCTTATTGCAGTAGAGTTATTTGTCTTGCCTGGTTTCGGCATTCCCGGGATTCTGGGTCTCGCTGCTATCGGAGCGGGGCTGTTCTGGGCCATGGTAGGGCGTGACATACGAACCCCTGAAGAGACCGAGCAGGCGTTGCTCGTCGTATCGGTGGCGTTAGGGGGGCTGGTTCTGACAACATTTGCTATTTTCTTCATCGTGCCGCGATCACGAACGCTGGGGAGGCTGGTTTTGCATTCGACGGCCTCATCCAGCAGTCTGGGCGCACCAGCACTGGCGGTTAACAGCGGGTCCCAACGCGGCTGGCTGCAATGGTTCGGCTCGGCGGGAGGGCAGCTCGAACGGGTGACTGGGCCCAGCACTCCAGAGCATCAGCCGCCTGATCTGGTAGGACGTGACCGGCTCGCGGCCGGCACGGTAGGCGTGGCGCTGAGTGATTTGCGGCCAGCTGGTGTTGGGGAGTTCAATCAGGATCGCTTCGATGTGGTGAGCAATGGAGCGTTCATCACTGCGGGTGAGCCAATCGAAGTGATGCGGGACGAGCAGTACCGTCTAATCGTCCGCAAGGTACGCACATAGGGCAGGCGCATTGCGCTGTCGAAAGGAGCCGGGTTCATGGATAGTGCTGTCCCGTTCATTGTTGTAGCGGCGATACTGCTTTTTCTCTTTTTACTGTTTTTCTATTTCGTGCCGATCGGACTCTGGATCACCGCGATCTTTTCTGGCGTAAAAGTCGGGCTTGGTACTCTCGTTGGGATGAGATTGCGGAAGGTGAATCCGGCGGACATTGTTCGACCGCAGATCAGTGCTACGAAGGCGGGGCTGGAACTCGACCTTGGGCAGATGGAAGCACATCACCTCGCAGGTGGTGATGTGGGACGTGTGGTTCAGGCCCTGATATCGGCAGACCGAGCCAACATCGACCTGCCATGGAAGCGAGCGACCGCGATCGATCTGGCAGGTCGAGATGTGCTGGAAGCCGTGCAGGTAAGTGTGAATCCGAAAGTGATTCAGACTCCCAAGATTGCGGCAGTGGCGAAGAACGGCATTCAGGTCATCGCGGTGGCGAGGGTGACGGTGAGAGCCAATATCGACCGGCTGGTTGGTGGCGCCGGCGAAGAGACGATTATCGCGCGGGTTGGTGAAGGAACGGTGTCGTCTATCGGCTCGGCTGATACGCACAAGCATGTTCTGGAGAATCCCGATCAGATTTCGCGACTGGTGCTGGAGCGAGGACTCGATTCTGGTACGGCGTTCGAGATTCTGTCGATCGACATCGCTGATGTGGATGTCGGCCGAAACATCGGCGCGGAGTTGCAGACCGACCAGGCAGAAGCGGACAAGCGGATAGCCCAGGCCAAGGCGGAAGAGCGGCGGGCGATGGCGGTGGCTCAGGAGCAGGAGATGCGAGCCAAGGTCGTCGAGGCCGAAGCCGAGGTGCCGCTGGCACTGGCGGAAGCCTTCCGCAACGGACGTCTTGGGGTGATGGATTACTACCGGATGCAGAACGTCCAGGCCGATACGGACATGCGATCGTCGATTGCTGGTGAGTCGAGCGGTCCACCGCAGCCAGGAACCTAGCGATGTTTCGAAAGTTGGCGGAGACCGTGCTCAAAGAAGTCGATATGCCTCCGGAGCTGAGGGAGCTGTTTTTCCCTCCGCCGCCGGAGCAGGGGGTGCCGGCGCGACCCCCTCAGCGACCTGTTGTCGCACCGGTCGAGACCTCACCATACCCGGTCGAGGGTGAGTTCGACCCGAGGATCAGGCGAAACGCAAGCCCCCCGCTTTCGGGCGACTCGATGATGAGGCGCCAACGCTTGGCCGAGCATGTGGTGGTGAAAAAGCACGTCGGGAGAGATATCAGAAGTGCGCTGGCGAATCCGGATTCGGTGCAGATGGCGATCGTGCTGCGGGAGGTTCTGGGTCCGCCCAAGGGGCTGCAGCGCGACGACACCAGTGACGTCTTATGACTGCGTCTTGAGTCAACCTCCACGCCGCCTGTTGGCGTCGAGGCCGCCCAGAAGCCTAGATTAGGATCACTAGTACGGCGAAGACACGCGATCTAGCTAGTCCAACCTTTTTCCTGTTGACAACCTGCAGCCGATCAGGGCTCTGACTGTCTGCTAAGTACCTGCCGAACCGTGTCTGAGAGGTCGCGGCGGGCTATTGCTCCAACTTGGTCTCGGCGCACACCATTGGATAGGAAGGCCATGGCTACGCCCGTGTCACGGTCCGACCAGCAGACGGAGGACCCCATGCCACCGTGCCAAAAGGTCGCCGTTGTGCTGGTCGCGCCGGGCCAATGGCGCCGCGGGTCTTCCAACCCTCCGATCTCGAAACCCAGGCCACGGCGGACGGTGAGATCGAATGATGGGTCGTTTTCTGACTCAACCTCGACCCGGAGCATGCGATCGACGGTTTCGGAGCGCAGAATCCTTGCGCCTTCGATCTCGCCTCCAGCGGACACTGCCGCGTAAAACCGGGCCATATCCGGAGCCGTAGAAACGATGCTGGCGCCCGGGACAACCGATCGATAGATGGGAAAGCGGCTCATCAGCTGGAGAATTTCCAGCGACCACTCGTCGGTGCCATCGGTAGCGTGAAGTCTCACGCATCGATTTGCGTTCTCTTGCGGAAGTGAGATGAAGGTGTCCGAAAGCCCGAGTGGCCCGAATATTTCCTGCTGCAGGTACTCAGCGTATGAGCGCCCGTCGAGACGCCGCACAAGCTCGGCGATGACCCAGTGCTGGGTCAGAAAATGGTAGGCGCTCACGGCGCCGGCTGGATGCTCAAGCGGAATCCCTTCCAGTACCGACGTTACACGATCCCAGTCGCCCCAGCTCGCAGGTGGCAGCTCGTCTGGAGTGTTCGGAAACCCTCCCCGGTGGGAAAGGATGTGGCGAACGAGCACACCCTCTTTGCCGTTCTGGCTGAAAGCTGGCCAGTGATCGGCGACTCGGTCATCCAGGTCGATCTTGTCCAGCTCGATCTGCTGCCAGAGCGCGACCGCCGCGAAGGGCTTCGACCCCGAGAAAAGCGGAAAAAGCGTCTGCTCGTCGACCTTCTCGCCCGATTGTGTATCGGCGAAGCCACCGATGAGATTGAGGATGAGCGTTTCCTGGAAATAGACTGCCAGTGCCGCCCCGGGGAATAGCCGCAGAGGACTGAGCTGCTCCCGAAAGAGCAGCTCGATCTTGTCAAGCGATTCCTGACTGGCGGATTCGGTTTCACGTTGCTGGAAGGTAAGTGTCGCCATCAGATGGTTCGTCCTCAAACCAGGCTGGGTTCGCGTTGCCGCTCGAGCTCCCGCTCGACCAGCACCCTCCGCAGCAATTTTCCAGTCGTCGATTTGGGTATGACGTCGATGAACTCTACTCGCCGGACCTTCTTGTAGGGCGCGACCCGCTCCGCTACAAAGGTCATCAGCTCTTCTTCGGTCGCCGGTGCCTTGAGTACCACGAACGCCTTTGGAACCTCGCCGGAATCTTCATCGGGTGAGCGAATCACGGCAACGTCCGCAACCGCAGGATGGGAGAGCATCACGGCTTCCAGCTCAGCCGGGGCAACCTGATACCCCTTGTACTTGATCAGCTCCTTCAGGCGATCGACGACATAGAAGTAGCCATCGTCGTCGGCATAGCCGATATCGCCGGTGTGGATCCAGCCCTCGGCATCAAGCGTCGCCGCCGTTGCCTCGGGATCGTTGAGATACCCCTTCATCCCGGTCAGCCCACGCAACCAGATCTCTCCCTCCTTGCCTGGCTCCGCCGACATTCGCGTTTCCAGATCCACAATCATTGCTTCGGAGCTCGGAACGCATACACCCACCGATCCCTGCTTGCTGGCTGGTACATCGATTGGGGCGACGTGAGACGGAGCGAGCTCCGTCATCCCGTATCCCTGCTTGACGATACAGCCGATCCGCTCTCGTACTGCCATTTCCAGCTCCGCGCCAAGCGGCGCCGCTCCGCAGGTGATTGCCTTGAGTGACGAGAGATCGTAGTCGTCGACGATCGGATTCTTGGCAAGTTGCACAAGTATCGGCGGCGCCGCGAACGTATGGTTCACGCGGTGATCCTGGATCAGCTTCAGGAACTGCTCGAAATCGAACTTCGGAAGAATCACGCTGGTTGTTCCACTTGCAAGGCATGAGGTCAGTGTCGTGAGCACGCCAAAGGCATGAAAGAGTGGCAGATGCCCTGGCACGACATCTGTTTCCGCCAGCTCGCCTATTGCTTCCGGGATCAAGGCCATGCCTCCAAGAGCTCGGTGGGTGAGCATCACCCCTTTCGGCATCCCGGTGGTGCCGCTGGAGCAGAGCAGAGCGACCATGTCGTTCCGGGGATCGATCTGGACGGCCGGCACGTCTTCATGGCTGGCGAGCAACGATTCGAAGGGAAAGTGATGCTGGGCCTCGCCGATGACGAAGATCGCTCCCACCGGAGTTCCCGCGATGGCCTCTTCAGCGCGATCCAGCAGCTGATCCGCGGTGATGAGAAACGTTGCCTCGTGCTGGTTGAGCTGCCGGTTGACTTCCTCGGTGAGATAGAGCGGATTCATCGTCGACACGGTTGCGCCGAGTGTGGCAATAGCGTGAAAGGCAATCACGTACTCGATGCTGTTTGGCGCGTAAATGGCGACTACATCACCTTGCCGAACGCCATGGCTGCTCAACCCGGCTGCCGCGCGGCTGATGGAATCCCGGAGTTCGCTGTAGGTGATTTGGTGCCCGGTCAATGCGTCGATGAGCGCCGGCTTGTTCGCCAGCCGGTCGGCATGTCGCAACACCAGTCGGGTTATAGGTATGTTCGGAAGATCGATGTCGGGATAAGGGCTGCGAAAGATCATTCGGTGCCTCCAGTCAATGAGCTCGTTGCTTGTTCGTGTTCTGACTGTTGACAGATTGGCTGAAGACCGCCTGGACGTCCTCAGCCGATCAGCGGATTTCGTGAAAAGGAGTTGGCTACGTATGCGCACACGATACTCATTCCCGGACACCTGCA
>JBGTJM010000455.1:0-1981 GCA_041745115.1 Thermomicrobiales bacterium | reverse complement strand
GAACTGTCCGCTGGCGATGCCTTTGTCTACTCGAAAACTGAAGATTCGATGCAGCCCGGCTTCCGCAGCACAGGAGTCAATGCTCTCGTGTTGATCTCGGCAATCTGGTTTCCGGAAACGGCCTGTAACTACGGGCCTCTTGGCTCGGATGAACGAACAGGAGTCATGTGGGTCACCACCGATCGGCTTCCTGCGTTGAGCGCACCGATTGGATTCACGTTGCGCATCGATAGCGTGGGCGTTTCGGGGTTCGAGACACTCAGCGAGTACGACATTCTGGGATTTTCGATATCCGTTCCGCGCTCCGACAACCTTGCCCGGATGGCGATCGAGGCTGGCACGGTCGTTGAAGTCATCTTCCAGGATGATGCTGCGGGGCGCCACGAGATCGCCTCGAATCGGTTCGACGCACCGGCAATTGTGAGTCTGGATGATCCACTGGTGCTGGGTGAACCGTTCGATCGGACCCTCATGCGTGTAGGAGTGCCAGAAGTCGAGCTAACCGTGTTTTCGCTCACCTACGACCCCCCGGATTCCAGTTAGCCGAAAAGTTCCTTTCAAAGCCATCTGAGTGTTCGATGCGACGATCTGCGACGTCGTCGCTATGGGGGACCTTATGCCTCGATCTTTAGCGGCTATTGCGCTTATTCTCACCCTGTTGAGCGGGATCCTGCTTGGTCAGATTCGGACGATCGGCCAGCGAGAAATTTATCTGCCGGCGAGACCGAGTGCCAATGCGATTGCGCTGGTGCAGACGTTCTATGGGGAAGTCAATCGCTTTCTGGCGGACGGAGATGCTTCGGTGCTGGCTCCTTATCTCCACCCCGAGTTTGCCGACCATGCGTCCTATGTGGACTCATCTGGAACGATGGACGACTACCTGGACTACCTGCGATCGATTCGGCAGGTTGTGCCAGGCCTTCGAATGGAGTCACTGGTCATTTCGGCGTTGGGCGACCTGGTGGTAGTCGATGTTCGGACAGCGGAGAATCACAAAGGCGAGTTTACGGGGTTTGAATTCGAGCTCGAACAGGGCGATTCCGGCTACGAAATTCTGCGGCTGGAACGCGGAGTCATCGCCGAGCGCTGGGGGAGCCGGACGTTGCCGCCCCGGTTTGTACCGGCCTTGCAAATGAGTCTGCCGGTCTCGGCCGACTCGTTTCGCGAGCTCAGGGTCGATCGTCTGGAGCTTGCCAGCGAAGCTCAACTGACTCTCGAACAACGCGATCCCAGTGTGCTGATCGTTGAGTCTGGCATCATCGAGTACGAGCTTCAGGACATGATGGAGCTACCGACTGGGCCGATCGCCGTCGTCGAACAAACTGCTGGGTCGTCCAACGTCCTTTCAGTGGAAACAGCCAGCCTGGAGCCGGGTCTTCCTGCGGTGCTTCCAGGCGGAGCATCGATCAGGCTCTCCAACAGTGGCTCAATTCCAGCCGCTGCACTCCTGATTACTGCAAAAAGGCAGGCAATCCTCCCAACTGGTGGAGTGACGGATGGCCAGGCAATCGCTGCGACAGGTGTCCGCGTGACTCTTCTTGCTGCCAGTGGCGTGAAAGGACTACCTGCGTCCAATCAGATCGTCCTCTCACTCGGGATGGCCATGCTTCCAGCTGGCACAAGCCTGCCGCTGCATTCGGTCGAAGCCGCAGAGATCTTTGTCGTCAACGCCGGTCAGCTTGCCACCGAGTATCGGGACGGTATGATCGATTCGCGGGCAAGCACTGGAGAGTTCACAAAGGCCGCAAGTGGTCAGATGTTTGGGATAGGGGACGCTGGGAGAGTCCACGCGACTACTGGGATCGAGTATCGAGCCACTGGTTCCACACCAGCATCGGTTTGGATCATCACCATGCAGCCGAGTGATATCCGGTAGGCGCCGGGAACGTTGCTAAACCAGCCGCCCGCAGTCCAGCCGCCCATCAGGTGCTAGCATCCCTTCCTGTAGACCGACGAGATGGACAGGATGAGCATCTGATGG
>JBGTJM010000454.1:0-4192 GCA_041745115.1 Thermomicrobiales bacterium | reverse complement strand
CACAACGTGGCTCGCGCCCGTGTCCGCGACATACAGCTTCGACTCATCCGGGTTGAACGCAATCACATTAGGCCGCACGAAATCATCAGCGACGATCGAAACCGCTCCCGACGACGGATCGACTCTATAGACGTGGCACGCCCCGATCTCGCTCACGGCCTGCCAACCTTCGTAGTCGGAGTCGATGCCATAGGCCGGGTCCGTAAACCAGATCGATCCGTCCGATTTCACGACCACATCATTGGGACTGTTCAGTCGCTTTCCGTCGTACCGGTCGGCAATTGTCGTGACACTGCCATCGAGTTCGGTTCGAGACACGCGCCTGCCACCATGCTCGCAGGACACAAGCCTTCCCTCCCGGTCGACCGTGTGTCCATTGGTATAGCCAGCCGGCTCACGAAACACCCCCGTCTGCCCCGTTGTCTCGTCCCATCGCAGGATCCGGTCGTTCGGGATATCACTCCACACCAGATACCGGCCAGCCGCAAAATACGCTGGTCCCTCAGCCCATCGACAACCCTCGTGAAGAACCTCGACGCTCGCACTGGTCTTCACCAGATGCGTAAAGCGATCGTCCAGAATCTCGAAGTCTTTCGCTGCCACGTTGCCTCCTCTGCCTGCTAATGCCCGAACGAGCCTCCGTGCAAAGCACGATCGATCCAGCAAAAGAGGACCTTTGGCCTATCCCTGAGCCCGCAATCCACCTTGTTCAGCCTTAGGATTCAGTCAGTGCGTTTCATTTCGGCCCACTTTCCTGTATCATGGCCAATGATTGCACACTCCCGCTCGTTGTGGTCTTTTTTGTTGAACGCCTTCCCGCTGCGTTCCTGTTCAGGATACTCAGGGGTGATATGGTGTTCCATCGCGTTGGCCGGTGCTTCAATCTCGCGCTCGTTGTCGTCTTGCTGGGCACACTGATCGCCACCATCCCGGTTTCAGCACAGGAACCTGATTCGTTCTCGATCGAACCAATGCAAACCGTCCCGGTTGCGCTTGATTCGGCACTATTCGCAGAACCCTCAGATCTTTCACTGACCGTTGCGTTCCTCACAGTCGGCACACCGGTCACCGTTATGGATCTGCCGCTAACTTCGGACATCGATGGCCAGCTCTGGGTTCGTGTGGCCACAGTGCAAGACCTTGGGTACATCCTTGTCGCGGCTTTGTCAGCTGCGCCAGTCGTCGAGTCCGACGAAGCCCTTCCCACGATTATGGAGTGGCTCATCGTGACTGCACCCGCAGGAGCATCCTGCCTCTCCGCACCATCGACCGACGAACCAGCCATCACCGTGGCACCATCAGGCTCCAGTATTGGGCGCATCGGCGATCAGGCCGAAGGCTGGATTCCGGTATGGTGCGCGGAATCCGCAGGATTTATCGAGGCAGGTGCTTTCCAGGTCATCGATGATCCTGCTGGGCATCCGGACCCCATCCCAACCGAAATCCCAGCACCCGTCGACCCGGTCCAGCCCTCGCCAGATCCGGTTGACCCACCATCCGATCCCGATCCGACCTCCGAACCGGCGCCAACAACGGTTGCGGAACAACCTGAGGAGACAACTCCTCCCGTTTCTGAACCAGAGATCGCTGCAGCATCATTGGCAACTGGCGTCGGTGTCGTCACCGGAACTGGCGGCGCGGGAGTTCGCTGCCGCTCGGCCGAAAGCTTGTCCGCACCGGTGCTTATGGTGATCGCAGAGGGCTCTGAAGTCGGTACTCGTGGTGCCGTCAATGGAAGCTGGCAACCAGTCATCTGTGCCGGTCAGGCGGGATTCATATGGGCCGACTACATCGGATCGTTCGGCCAGCCGGGATCGGCTCCCGAAAGCTCGTCATCCAGCGCTGAAATGGGCATAGTCCAGAACACCGGCGGCGCCGGCCTGAGATGCCGCACCGCCGCAACTCTGGAGGCCGCCATCATTACCGTCGTCCCGGCTGGATCGAGCCTTCCTATCCGAGGCAGCGCCACAGGAACGTGGCAATCGGTCACATGCGCGGGTCAGCCAGGCTTTGTCCACACCGATTTCTTTGCAGCGCAATCTGCTGGCACTCCGGTCGCCACCCCACCCGCCGGTTCACTCGAAACCCCTCAGCATTCCTATTCCGCTGGTCAAGGCGCCAAAGTGGCTGGAACTGGCGGGCTAGGCGTCCGATTTCGAGCATTGGCCAGTTTTGCCGGTCCACTCATTGCTGTCTTGCCTGAAGGCACGGGCGTAAACATCATCGCCGGATCGACGGGAATCTGGGTCGCCGTCTCATTCGGTGGCACCAGCGGCTATGTCCATATGGACTATCTCCAGCCTACTGGGTCTGCTGCCTCGGTCGTCCCGGCGCCAACGCCGATTGCAGATAGCGTCGGAAGTTCAGATTTCGTTCCAGGCACCAATGCCATCGTGTCCCAGAGTCTTCGGCTGCGCGCGGCTGCCTCGCTGACCTCCGAAACCCTGGCAGTCGCACCAGCCCAGACCGTGGTCAAAATCACTGGGCAACGAACTGCGGATTTCTATCCGGTCACATGGGACACCCTCTCCGGCTTCATGCACCGGGACTATCTCTCGTTCACCACCTTGCCACTCTCCAATCGAGTGCCTGAACCCGTCGGAGGCTCCACCCCAGTCGGAAACGCCGGAAACGGGCAGAGCACTGCGTCAGGTCAGGCGATGGTTTCGTTCGCAATGCAGTACGTTGGCTATCCCTACGTCTGGGCCACGCGTGGCCCCAGCTCGTTCGATTGCTCCGGCTTCACATACTGGGTGACCAAAAACGTGCTCGGCCAGGACATCACAGGCGGCGTCATCCTGCAGTGGAACTACGGCGCACCAGTCACCTACGGCAACCTCCAGCCCGGAGATCTGGTCTTCTTCCAGAACACTTACACCACCGGCCTGTCCCACGTTGGGCTGTATATCGGCAACAACCAGTTTGTTCATGCGGCAAACGAAGGAGTCGGCGTGATTGTCAGCAATCTGACAACGGACTACTACGCAACCCGCTGGTTTGGCGCGAGACGTCTGGTCTGAAGTACGCCACTCGCCTTGAACGCACTGGACTCTAGATGAAATCGATCTATCTGGCGTCGCCGCTGGGTTTCGCAGGTTCAACTCGCGCATTTATGGACTCGCTGAGCAGTGCGCTCCGCCAGCACGTCACGCTAATCAATCCGTGGGACGACCAACGCTTCGAACAGGACTTCGCCAGAGCGTCTTCTATCGAGCCCCGCGCCGAACGCATGGCGCTGTACAAGCGCATAAACCACGAACTGGGACGATCCAACGCAGTCAGCATCGATTCCGTAGACGCCGTTGTCGCCGTTCTCGACGGCGTCGACGTCGATTCAGGCACAGCAGCCGAAATTGGCTACGGTTTCGCACTGGGGAAGCGCATCTACGGACTCCGCACCGATTTCCGCCTCGCCGGAGACAACGAGGGCTCAATCGTGAACCTTCAGGTTCAGTACTTCATCGAAGCCAGCGGCGGTGCAATCTTCACCGACCAGGCCGATCTTCTGGCCCGAATCGCGGCCGATTCCGAGGGCTAAACCACGCCGGTCCCACCACAAACCGCGCACCTCGCCCTGATCGGGCAACTCACCACGCCACTCTCTTCACACGTGACGCAGCCAGCTCCCTGGCAGTCAGCACATTGCCGCTCACCCACACCATCGCAAACGGGGCAGACCGACTCGCCCGAACCTTCACAGGCGCTGCACGCCTCTGCAACCTCTGGCTCCATCCCTGGACCTCCTCTTTAGCTACTGTCCCTGCCAGAGAAAACCACCGTAGACATTACGTCATATAACGTCAACCTAGGCATCCCGCCGCATGATCATGGAACCCAGCGGAAATCGGCTGAACTGGTAGGACACGGGACGTACTGCCGCCTATTTCAAAGACCTCCGTCGCCGCCGACAGCCCGTTTGGATCTGGAACCAGTACAAAGCGGCGAGTCGCGCCGTTTGGCGAGGGCTGCTGCGCAGCCGATGTGCAGCTCCGATCAGGCACACTCGATCATCGTTCCTCGCGTTTCATAATTCGTTATCTAATACAGGGTATGTGAGTGTTCCGTGACTTTGTCAGTCTGAACTGTTCTGTGATTGTGTCACCACATGATGGAGACACTCACCATGACGGGACAGGAACAGATTCGGTTGATGATCGTGACACAGGTGATGACGGGTGAGCTGACCGTGGAG
>JBGTJM010000453.1:0-23229 GCA_041745115.1 Thermomicrobiales bacterium | reverse complement strand
CAGTGCGTTTCCCCCAAAATGGTCTGCATGCGCATGCGTATTGATGATCGTGGTGACCGGTAGCGACAGATCCTGCTCGATTGCCTTGAGGGCTTTCCTGGCATTGCTTTCATTCAGCCCGCTATCGACCATGGCGCAACTGTTGGACTCCCCCACGATCACGCCAATGTTTACGGCACCAGGGATAAAACCAGCTTGGTCGGACAACATGTGTACAGGCATTCGTGCGATTCTCCGCTTCGTCAGGTTCGTGCCGATTGCTCACTATACTGGGAGCCGACAACCGGAGGGATGGAGTAGTGCACAAGGACATCGTAGAAGTTAGTCAGTTCGACCGCGCTGACCTGGAGTCCATCTTCGATCTCGCCGACAGGATGCGAGATCCAGGTGGTATGGGCACGTCATTGGCCGGGAGAATACTGGCCACTGTGTTCTACGAGCCATCGACGCGAACGCGGCTGAGCTTCGAGTCCGCGATGTTGCGTCTCGGAGGCAGCGTGATCTCAACCGAGAACGCCAGAGAGTTCTCATCGGCCATCAAGGGTGAAACTGTTGAGGACACCATTCGCATTATCAACGGCTATGCTGATGCAATCGTCATCCGTCACTACGAGCAAGGGGCCGCTGGCCGTGCGGCGGCGGTATCAACAGTGCCGGTCATCAATGCGGGCGATGGTCCCGGCGAGCATCCAACCCAGGCACTCCTCGATCTCTACACCGTACGGCATGAGCTCGGTCGGATCGACAACCTCAAAGTCGCTCTCGTCGGAGACCTTCGCTTTGGTCGGGCTGCTCGCTCTCTCGCCAAACTGTTCGCCCAAACCACTGGATGCGAAATCCTGTTCGTTTCACCGCCAGCGGTCCCGATGGGATTGGACGTCCGCGACGAACTTGAAGAAGCCGGTGTCCCGTTCGGCGACGAACCGAATCTTTCCGACGCTGTTGCGGTGGCAGATGTCGTGTATCAGACACGTATTCAGCGGGAGAGATTCGCCACCGACGAGGAGTATCAGGAATCGCGCGGAGTGTATGTCATCGACAAAGAAATGCTCGACCGCATGAAACCCGAGGCGATCCTGCTGCACCCCTTACCGAGAGTTGATGAGATATCTCCTGATGTTGACGCGGACCCCAGAGCTGTCTACTTCAGGCAAGCGCACAACGGTGTTCTCGTGCGGATGGCGCTCCTCGAAATGCTCCTGAACCCAAGCTTAGTCAACCCAGCCTGACCGTCTAGAGTTTTCTGCCGTTCGCCAAAGTGGCGGAGGCGCTTTTGAATGCTGATCTCAAGTGCCTACTGCGGCTCAGGAGAATCAGCAGGTAACCTAGAAACGAACGACTTCATTCGCCGCTCTGTTTCTCTCCGGGGAAGCAATACCCGTCTCTTGCAAGTGAGACATCGTATTCCGATGTCAGCGCCCAGTCGAAAGACCTCCCAGTCGAAGCCACCGCAGGGGTGAGGCTTTCGTAGCCGGATGACATCGCCGATTTGAAACTCGAGCGGACCATCGCGATTGATCGGCACGTCCGTTCACCAGGCTCCAGTCGTCTGGTGCTACATCAAGCCGGGAATCTTCATTCCCCCGGTTAGTGCGCCCATTCGATCGGTGCTCAACTCCGTTGCCTTGCTCATCGCGTCCTGGACTGCAGCGGTGATAAGGTCCTCAAGCATTTCCACATCTTCAGGGTCTACCGCGCTGGGATCGATTTTGATCCCTGCGAACTCTCGCGAACCAGAGACTCGAGCGACCACCACGCCACCACCAGCGGTGCCCTCTACAATCGTCTCATCCAGCTCCTGCTGAATCTTCGCCATTCGATTCTGCATCTGCTGAATCATTTTCATGTTTATGCCGCCCATAACTGCTCCTCAACTGGTGAATGTGGCGCGTCCAGCCACCCCTACGTCGTTCATCCGAGTATAAGCGAGCGACTTGGGATCGCTGCCGCTAGCTAGCCTGGAACGACTGATCTGACCTGGACCGACCATACATTTCGGCCGCCTTCGCCAGCGACCGATCAGAAACTGGATCGCCATCGATCATCGCCGCAAGTTCGTCAAGCCTGTCCTGCTCGTCGAGCTGGACCACGGTGGAGAACGTCCTTCCGTCACGCTCTATCTTCCGAATAGAATGATGCTTGTCGGCGAATGCCGCGACCTGGGGAAGATGCGAGATGACAATGACTTGGCTTTCGTTCGCGAGCTGCCTCAGTTTCTCGCCAACCATTCTTCCAGATCGCCCCCCAACTCCAACATCGACCTCGTCGAAAACCAGCGTTGGTGTAGCGTCCGTCGAGGCGATCACCGCTTTGAGGGCGAGCATGATGCGGGCCATTTCTCCACCTGAGGCGATCCGGGCCAGAGGTCGAGGCGTCTCTCCCATGTTTGGCGCAAACAGGAACTCGACGGTATCCGCTCCACTTTCGTCGAAGCGCATTTCGACCGGAATCGGCTCCTGTCCCTCACCGTTGGATCGCTGAACTTCCTGATTTTGAGTGACCTCGATCGTCAGGCTTGCAGTTCCAAGCTGCAAGTCACGCATCACGTCGTTTGCCTCTTGTTGAAGCCTCCTCGCCGCTGCCTGGCGGGCTTTCGAAAGTACGATTGCCGCTTTCAAGGCCTGGTCGAACAACTCGCGCTCTCGGCTTTTGGCGGTCTCAAGATCAAATTCCTGGCCGGTCAGTCTCTGCAATTCCTGATTGGCTGAATCTGCATACCCGATGACGTCACCAAGCGTTTCGCCATATTTCCGCTTCAGGTCATTGAGGCGGGCGAGCCGGTCTGAAACCCATTCCAGCCGCGCGGGATTGGCCTCCAGTTCGTCAAGATATCGGCGAACGTCGAGCAGGATATCCTCGAGATTGAAAACCACATCATTCAAACTGGAAACCGTGGTCTCGAGTGAAGCATCGATGGCCTTCGAATCCTCAAAGTGCTTCAGCGCCGATCGAAGCTGCACCAGAGCACCGGCGGCACCACTTGTATCGATCTCGGCATCGATGAGCTGCTGAGCTGCGGCAACCTGGGTCAAAAGTCGGTCGACCTGCGACAAACGGCCAAACTCGGCAGCAAGGTCGCGGTCCTCATCCTGCTGTGGATCTGCGGCAGATATGTCGCCAAGCTGATACTGCAGGAGGTCGATGCGTTGTGCGATCGCTCGTTCATTTGATAACAGCTCGTAGACTACCTGCCTGGCGGCAAGCCACTCTTTGGCAGCTGTTTGCATACGTCGCAGCAGACCTGCATCTACGCCAAATGCGTCCAGGGTCTCTCTCTGGCGAGTCCTGCTGAGCAACGACATATGCTCGGATTGTCCGTGAATATCAACGAGACTCGCGCCAATGCGGGCGAGCACACCGGCGGTGACCGGGCGGCCATTCACCCGAGCGGTGCTGCGTCCGTTCGACTGGATCTCTCGGGTCAGAAGCAGAACGCCGTCAGCGTCCTCGATGCCTACCTCAGCAAGAGCACCTGCAAGTTCAGGAGGCGTGACCTCAAAGGAGAACTCGGCGTCAATCGTGGATCGCGTTGAATCCGTGCGGACGGAATCGGACGACGTACGGTCCCCAAGAACTCCGCCAAGCGCGTCGATCAGTATCGACTTACCTGCACCTGTTTCACCGGTTATCGCGTTGAATCCCGGTCCAAATTCAATGGTCAGATCATCAATAATCGCGAAGTTCCGAATTACGAGTCGTACGAGCATCCTCGTGCCTTTCGGAAGATGCCTGCGAAGGTTCGCTCCTGACAAAACTCGTCCCAAAGCAGATCGAAGCCAACTCGGCTGGCCTTTCGGCATCTTCTACGATCAAGCAAATTGAGGAGAGAACACTTCGCATCCGAGCCAGAAAGACGCCAACGACGCTATCGATTATCTCACCTGGAAGCGTCAACGGAACAGATGTAAGGTGTACTGGCGTGGATCAAAACCCCAGCCGCGGACTCATCGAGCGAAATTCAATATGAACTTTGCGTCGCATGATGTCCATTTGCTTTGCGATTGGCTGCTGGCATCGGCTTCTACCCCATGCCTGGATTTCCAGGCATGGGGCCACCTCAGCAAGTTAGTCTGCCGCCGTGGGCACAGCCTGGTGCATAGCTGCCAGGACCACTTCGGACTTCATCGGCAGTTGCGTCACCCGGACCCCTCTGGCGTGCCGGATTGCGTTGGCAATGGTGGCCGGTCCCGGGATCGCTGGTGGCTCACCAACGCCCTTTGATCCATGCACCCCGTGCACTGACGGAACCTCGACAAAGACCGTCTCAATGGTCGGAATGTCATCAGCTTTCGGGATCACGTAGTCCATCAGGGTTGGATTGCGTGGCTGGCCATCCTCGTCGAACACAAGCCCTTCGTACAGCGCCCAGCCAATGCCTTGAGCGACAGCTCCCCGAATCTGGCCGTCGACAAGGGCCGGGTTGAGTGCGAATCCAACATCCTGCACCGCAACATATCGATCGATCGCAACATCGCCCGTGTCTGCATCGACATCGACCTGCGCCAGATGCACGGCAAATCCCGGTGCGATTTCGGTGATGGCGGTAGAGCCCTTGCCGAATACCGGCTCGTACTTGCCTGCCACGGTCATGCTCAGTGAGGCTATCTGCTTCATCGAGACAGATGCGTCGGGCACACCCTTGACCTGAATCTGACCGTCGGTAATCTCGAGATCCTCCACGGCCGCTTCCAGGTGATCCGCGGCAATCGCCAGCACCTGCTGTCGGGCCTCTTCTGCTGCTTTCTGCACTGCTGGCCCAACCGTATAGGTGATCTTCGATCCGCCAGTTCCACCAACGAACGGTGCCGAGCTTGTGTCACCAGTGGTGATGGTGACCTCCTCCAGCGACAGATCTAGTGATTCTGCAGCGATCTGCGCAAACACGGTGTTGGTCCCGGTCAGATCGGCCGTACCCAGCACCACGGTGAATGAACCGTCCGCGTCGAGTCTGCACACTGCGGTTGCTGGCTCGATCCCTCCAGGCCAGCCCCCTATGGCAACTCCCACGCCTTTTCCGGGCGCCAGCTGCGATCGTTCGGTCCAGGCTGGATGCTCGCGAATAGCTTCCAGTGCTTCCTTCAGGCCCACGGCTGGCCATGGACGTCCGTTTGGCCGGGGATCACCCTCGACTACGCAGTTCTTGATGCGCATTTCGACCGCGTCTATACCCAGCTGATGAGCGAGCTCGTCCATCGCGGATTCAATTGCAAACGACCCCTGTTGAGCGCCGGGAGCCCGATATGCTCCACCACCCGCTTTGTGGGTAAGGACCTGGTATCCACGAATGTCGAGGTTGTCGACCCGATAATATCCTCCAAGAAGAATCATGCCGATTTCCATGGGAGCCTGGCCGCCAGCACCCTGATCGAAAACGCTCCGTGCCTGCAGGGCGGTAAGCGTTCCATCTTTTCTGGCACCGAGCTTGATCGATATCTCGCAGTCAGGTGCCGGATTCCCGGCCATGAAATCCTCCATCCGCGTGAACTGGAGGTGCACGGGACGGCCCATTGCAACTGCAGCAGCTGCAACCAGAGGCTCGATCAGGACAAACTTCCCGCCGAATCCGCCGCCAACCGGCATCGGAGTGACTTTCACCTTGTGGACGGGTATTCCCACAGTCTCGGCAACTCGGGTTCGGCAGTAGAACGCCGCCTGAGTGCTGGTGTAGACCTCGATATCGTCCAGCGGCCCAATATTGACAACGCACGCCTGTGTTTCCAGGTAGCCCTGATGAACCGTGTCCGAGGCAATCGAGAACTCGACAATCGCGTCTGCCTCTGCAAAGCCTTTCTCGATATCGCCTCGCTGGAAGTGGGTGGTTCCAGTTGCATTCGGTGGAAGCGGCTCAGTGTCCGCCTGATCGGCAACAGCGGCGTCGGCATTATGCATTCCAGCCTCATCAACGCCTCCATCCCCGCCCATCGAACGGACCGGTGAGGCATCAAATGCCATTGCCTGATCGAGAGTGCTGATAATCGGCAGCGGGGAGTCGTGAACTACGACCGCCATTGCGCCGTCTTCTGCCGCGGCCTCCGTTTCAGCAAGGACAAGTGCCACAATCTGGCCGGCATAAAGAGCTTCGTCAAATGCAATTGGGGTTTTCTGCGGATTTCCCGAAGCATCGCGCTGGATCGGCAAGTCGTGAGCGGAGAGCACGGCTACAACTCCCGGAACCTCGAGCGCAGCGGACTTTTCGATCGAGTCAATGCGCGCGTGAGCGGTCGGACTCACGACCGGTCTTGCGAACAACATTCCAGGAAAGCGCAAATCACCCGCGAATCGCTCAACTCCGGTCAGTCGTTTGGGAGCGTCAAGACGTTTTTGCGATGTTCCAATCGTGTTCAAGAAATCCTCCTCGTGCTCGACCTGGGCCGAGAACTACAAACGAAACGTTACGATGCCTGGGTAGTGGGGTTCCCACCCCCCGATCCACGACTTCTGCGCCGGCGACGGCGCTTGCTCTGGGACGTTCGTGGTTGACCTTCGACCGCCGGTTGATCGGCATCACTTCTACTCGGTACATCAGCCGGAGCCGGCTCTTTGATTGCCCTTGCCTCCTGCTGAGGTCGAGAAGCCTCAGATTGAGGCGCGTCGTCCAGCCGTCGCTCTGCCGGTTTGGATTGTCGGCTCTGGTCCGAACCAAATCCAAGCTCCCCAGCTGGGAAGACGGCGTCTGCAGCTTCGTCCGGCAGACGCACCGTGACCAGATCCTTCAGAATCTGCATCGCCACGACCATTCCGTCTCCCCTGGGCGTCTGCACGACCTGTCCCAGCTTGGGCATGACCGCCTTCATCTGCTTGTACTGTTCGTTCTCATATGACAGGCAGCAAAGTAATCGCCCGCAGACCCCCGAAACTTTTCCCGGGTTGAGCGACAGATCCTGCGTCTTCGCAAGACCCATGTTGATCTCAGGAAACATTGGTAACCACGTTGCACAGCACAGCGTTCGGCCGCACTTACCCACTCCACCAAGCAATCGCGCTTCATCGCGCTGGCCGACCTGCCTCAGTTCGACCCGGCACTTCATCCTCGCTGCAAGATCACGCGCAAGTTCTCTGAAGTCCACTCTCTCGGGTGCTGAGAAGCTCAGCGAGAGCTCGGTTCCGTCAAAGTTGTATTCGGCACTGATAGGCTTCATTCGAAGCCTATGCTCTCGAATCATTGCACTGAAGGTTCTCACAGCGTTTGCGGACTCTTTCCGCATCCTGTTCATCTGCTGAACGTCATCTGTGCCAAGAATCCGAGTTATCGGCCGTAGCTCGCCCGAAATCTGGCTCTTCGCAACCTGGCTCGGTGCAATCACCACTTTGGCAGCCTCTCGTCCTCGTTGTGTCTCTACAAGGACCCAGTCGTTCAACTGGAGCGCATGGTCTGCCGCATCAAAGTAATAGACCTGGCCCGAATCAATGAACCGAACCCCCGCTACACACGGATAGTCACTATCGACTGGCCCAGCTACTGCTTGAGGACTCGATTCATCGTGGCACTCACATCCAGCGCCCAAACCACCAGCGAGTACCCGCTCTTTGAAACGTTCTCGCGCCGCAACTCTCATCTCGTCGACGGATGCGGGGGTCCACTGATCGAGAGTTGGTGTCTCAGCCATTGATTGAGATCCTGCTCACTTCGGGCCACTCCATAACCATCGACTGCAATGCAAGCCTGGGTCGGACGTTAAAGTCCAGATCACTCATACATCTCGAAACGGACTCGACTGCATTCACACTCTCAACGAGTGTCAGGTCGGGTGGTTTCGAAACGCCGTCACCCAGCAGGGCTCCGGACGCTCTCATCATAACCCTTCTCCATACAAGCTCGACAGTCTCGAGCTCAGCGAACACGTTAGAGCGCCCGCGCGAAAACTCGCTGGCGAGCTCAAATGCGCGGCACACCCGCTGAAATGGACTCATCTCGATCCATTCCAACGCGCGAGCCAGAGCAGCCTTCCGCTCGGTGACAATCGACTCGTCGTCCCTCGCAGCAAGTGCCCAGCCTGGTCGGCCCTCTGCCAGACTGGCAAGGTGGCTCGCCTCTGGATCCGCCATGCCGCGAGCCTTCAGGCAGTCCGCAATCGTCGCGGAGTCCACCAGGCCAAGCTCGATTGCCTCACACCGGGAGCGAATCGTCGGCCGCAGGGGCTCCGACCGAGTCGCAATAAGGACTATCACGACGTGCGGTGGAGGATCCTCCAGTGTCTTCAGCAACGCCTCCTGCGCGATCTCTGTCAGCGTTTCGGCGTCGTCCAGAATGATCACACGATTGAGAGCGCTATATGGCCGATACGCCGCTACCGCAGACAGTTCTCTGACCGTATCGATCGATATCCGTTCGCCACTACCCTTGGTCGATTGCTCCGATTGAGTTTGCAAAGAAAACACGGTGACGTCTGGATGGATCAACTTCTCGGCCCGTCGACACTCGTCACATTCACCGCAAGCGTGTCCTGTTGCCCGGCCAGACATGCAGACAATCGCCTTGCAGAATGACTGCGCGAGCGCCATTTTTCCCAATCCGGCCGGGCCGGAAAAGAGGTATGCATGCCGGATCGTGTTTGCCCTGAGTTCGCCAGAAAGTCTGGAGACCGCTTGCCGGTGACCACAGACGTTCCATCGATCGAACATCAAGCCGCCCGCTTTTTCACCTTGACGGGCCGTCGAGTGCTCGTCTGCGGGGCATTCTGGACTTCACCAGTTGACCCAAACAGGGAAACTATCTTGTCTCGCTCAGCAGAAGTGAAGGCCTGATCGACGTCCATAGCCTTAACAAAGCCATCCAGTTCGTTCACCGGCATCACAGGATGACTCGATCCTTCGACACTCAGGTCGGCGGTGCTTGCAGTGAAGACGATTGCCGTGTAGATATCGAAGTCGACCTCATGTTTCTCCAGCGTTTGCTCTACCAGCGCAAAGTCCTTGTCCGCGTCTCGTGTCGGATTGCCGAGTTGAGGGCCACTGAACGTGAACATGCGGGACAACATCGGTCCTGATTTGCGCCACTGGTCGTCCTGAACAGAAACCGGACCCGGGAAATCAGTTGTTCGAATAACGGTCACGCCGCTTGGACCGACCAGTAAATGATCGATCATGCCACCATCAACAACCGAATAGTGGATAAGCGTAAATCGATCTGAAAGATCGCTGAGCTGATGATCCAGGGCCAAATCTTCGCGTGCATGCCGCGCATTGTGGCTCCAGCGACCGACGCTCCTCATTCCCCTGTTGAATAGCACGAATCCGCCAAGCAATAGCAGGTACGTGATAAGCACGAATCCGGTATTGCCTTGCATCAGAAACGCAACCGGAAACGTTCCTACGAGCGCCAGAAAACCAAGAATCGCTGAGTACTTGGCTCGGCGTCGCTGAGAATCGACATATTTGTTGTCACGAATGATGCGCATGAAATGCGAAGGCCGTTCAGGGAAAGCGATAACGCGCCAGTTGCAGCAGGGTGCACGTTGCACTGGCCGCGAGTTTATCACAGCCCATACGGCGATCAGATCAACGGTGGCATACCAGTGATGGCCTCGATTGCGAATCTCGTTCCCGAAAGCAGGAGAATTGCGGCTACGCCAATGATGAGTCCACTTACCATCATTGGCTGCGCATCTGCGAACGACTCATACACATTCTCTCTTCCAGTCATTAATAGCAGCGTCACTAGCCCGAGACTCGAAAATGCGATCACTGCCGAGATCATCAGCAGCGATGCAATTGGGATAGCCATGAAGTCAGGGCTGCGGACCAGCAAAAAGGCTGCTCCCAGACCGAGTCCAAGCATGAGAACCGGTTGCCACCACCGGTCAGACACCCGTTCGTGCACCTTGGGAGATCTCCATAAGGTCATCCCCAGCAGCATGACCAGAAACACCGCAAGCGCCGTACCAGCGGCAGTACCGGTGATCAGGCGATGCGCATTGGTCGTCTCGTAGATCGTCACAAAACCGAGGTCAGTGACCAGTGAGTTCACTCCATCGACGGCCATCGAGCCGACGAGTGCAGCTGCAATGAGGGTTGATCCAATCGACGGAAATCCACCCCTGAGATGCCGGCCACTGGCGATCAAGGCGAGAAACGTCACCAGGAAGCCAAGATAAATGCCGGTCATGCGTGCATCGAATGGCAGATGGGTTGCTCCGAAACTGAACGTATGACTCGGTCGTTGGGCACATATCCCATGCATCGCGGCATGAGCCTTCTGTGCAAAGGAAGCCGGTATTGCCAGGAAACCCACAATCAATAGGACGATTGCCGTCAGCAGGGCATGGCGACGCACGATCGATTCACCAGTGGTCGCAGGGTATGCGTTGAACTTTGACTGCATGGATTCACTCGTTCGCGATGGCAGAAACTCGTCGAAGTGTACTAGGGGTGCCACCTGCAGTTGATACGAGGAATACCGCTGTCCTGGTCCGGCGACCTGCTCTATCAGGCTAGAATCGCTGTAACTGCGCCGCCCGAGGCATTTCTCGGCAAGCGGACAACCTGGAGTTGACTCGAGCAATGAAACCGGTCGCCAAAGTTCTCTACATCCTCACTGCACTCAGCGCGTTCCTGGTCCTTGCCCGCAACGTGCGACAAGGCCGTACAGGTGACCTCGATGCCAGAGTGACGATGCAACTTCAGGCAATCAAGCATCCGGTCATTCGTCGTCTGTTGCACGATGTCTCCTGGCCCGGATTCCCTCCACAAAGCCGCATTCTGCCTTGGTTGGTACCAGGTGCCATGCTGGCTGCGGGACGGCCGTTTGAGGCAGTGTTTCAGCTCATGGGATGGGGTACGGGTGCAATCTCAGGCCTCGTAAAGTTCATTGTCAAACGGCCCAGACCGGCACATCCTGGAATCCATGTCACCTCCGCCCGCATCAGCGGGTCGAGCTTTCCGAGTGGCCACGTCATTATCTACACTGGCGTTTACGGAATGCTGGCCTATCTCGCTCATTGCCACGTCCGGGTCCGCATGCTGAGACGCGCAGTGGTCGCGGGTCTGGGTGGGATGATTGCTCTGGTTGGTCCAAGCAGGGTTTTCCTGGGACATCACTGGTTCAGTGATGTCGTCGCTTCCTACCTTCTTGGCACGAGTTATCTCGTGGCGCTCTCATCGGTGTATCAGCGAATGAGACGCTCGCGCCGGAATCTCGAGTCATGAATCGTTCACGCGTCGAGGTTATCGGACACGCGGGCGCGGCCGGATTCCATCCCTACAACTCCACGAAGTCAATCGAAAAGGCCATCGATCTTGGTGTCGACCGAATCGAAATCGACCTTTTGGGCACGCTGGACGGCGATCTTCTGCTCGTACATGACGCATCGCAAACGCTTGATGATCGCCAGCAGTTGGTCGAGCAGCTTACGAGTGCGCAGGTTCGAGTCAACAATCCAGACGTACTGACCCTCGCAGATGCATATGAGCTGACCAGAGGCAAAGCTCCACTGTTGATCGACGTGAAAGGCAAGCAATCGACCCGAGCGCTTATCGCTGCGCTGCGTCGATTTGACGCCGGAGACGCTGTTTCGATTTCGAGCACCCATGCGCGAGTGCTGCGTAAGCTCAGGCATGCCTTTCCACATATGGCGCTCGGGCTTTCTCGCGGGCATGCGCTTACAAAGATTCCGTCGCGCAAGTCAAAGATTCTCGCTGGGCAATTGCTCACGTTGCCGCAAACGGGCCAAATAGTTATTCTGGCGAGATGGTGCGGGGCCACGGACATCATGATCGAACATCACCTGTGCACCCAATTGCTCGTGCGTTCCGCACACCAGACAGGTCTCAGAGTGAACGCTTGGACGGTGGACATCCCGTCCGACATCGAGCGAGTCGAGAGCAACGGGGTTGATGGAATCATCTCGAACCGACCCGACCGGGTTTTCGCAATCGTACGGTAGGCAGTTCCATTTTTGACGGCAGCACAGGCTCCGTGGTAGCCTCCTCGGTCGACATTTCATGTTTCGGCTGTGACGGAAACAGGGTCAACGCCCACGATAGCGATCCCGAAAATGGTGAAAGTCGGGAGTCAATTGAGCTGAGACCATCCTTCCCGAGCCGTTCCTCGAACCGCTTAGTGCTTAGTAAGAGGGACCGGGTGCCGCCCGATACAGCGGTGTAGTTGAGCGGTGCTGGACGGTTGTTCAGCTCAATCGAGGTGGTACCACGGGCAATGCTCGTCCTCAAACCTGGGGATGGGCTTTTTTGTGTTCAATTTGCGACGGCTGTCATGGTGAGACTAGCGAAAGGCAACTCGATGTCGAAGTTAACCGAGGTTTCAACGAAGGTCGATTTTCCCGAGATGGAACGAAATCTTCTCGATTGGTGGGCTCAGGAGGGCATCGTCGAGAAGTATCTCAGGAGAAACGATGGCGCTGCAGACCGATATTCGTTCATCGATGGCCCAATCACAGCCAACAATCCGATGGGTGTTCATCACGGCTGGGGACGCACGTACAAGGACCTGTTTCAGAGATACCAGAACATGCTCGGGAAGGAACAGCGATTTCAGAACGGGTTCGACTGTCAGGGTTTGTGGGTAGAAGTCGAAGTCGAGAAGGAGCTCGGGCTCAAAAGCAAACGAGACATCGAAGCGTACGGGATCGCAGAATTTGTGAACCGGTGCAAGGAACGCGTCTGGAAATATTCCAAACGAATGACTGACCAGTCGATACGGCTTGGCTATTGGATGGACTGGGATAACTCCTATTTCACGATGTCGGATGAGAACAACTACACGATCTGGCACTTCCTCAAGACCTGCCACGACCGTGGCTGGATCTACAAAGGTCACGATGTCATGCCGTGGTGCCCGCGATGCGGCACCGGAATCTCCGAGCATGAAATTGTCACGGAGGGTTACCAGCAACGAACCCATCTCTCCGTTTACGTTGCTTTGCCGCTCGTCGACAGACCGAACGAGCACTTGATGGTGTGGACAACCACTCCCTGGACCCTTGCAGCCAATGTTGCAGCCGCTGTCAATCCTGAGCTGACATATGTGCGCGTGAAGCAGAATGACAATATCTATTATCTTGCGAAGGAATCTGTGTCGGCCGCGATCAAAGGCGAACACGAAATCGTCGGCGAGGTTGTGGGTGCAGATCTTCTCGACCTCAGCTATTCAGGTCCATACGATTCGCTTCCTGCGAATTCAGAGACGCAGCATCGGGTCATTCCGTGGAAAGACGTAAGCGCCGAAGAAGGCACCGGCATCGTCCACATCGCGCCAGGCTGCGGCAAGGAGGACTTCGCTCTCGCGAAGGAGCACGATCTGACGGTTGTTGCCCCGATCAATGAGTTTGGGGTGTATGTCGAAGGCTTCGACTGGCTCAGCGGCTCCTATGTCCATGAAGTCAGCACGCCGATCATGAAGGATCTTCAAGTTCGAGGTTTGCTCTATCGAGGCGAGCAGTATTCTCACCGCTATCCCGTTTGCTGGCGCTGCAACACCGATCTCGTATTTCGGCTGGTCGACGAGTGGTTCATCAGTATGGACGCACTCCGTGAACCGATGATGGATGTGACCCGCAAGATCAACTGGGTTCCGTCGTTTGGGCGAGAACGGGAGCTCGACTGGCTCGCGCACATGGACGACTGGATGATCTCGAAAAAGCGCTACTGGGGTCTGGCGTTGCCCATTTACGAATGCACTGAATGCGGAGGTTTCGAGGTCATCGGCAGCGAGACTGAGCTCCAGGATCGCGCGATCGAGGGCTGGGATGCGTTTGCAGGCCACTCCCCTCATCGCCCATGGATCGACAACGTGAAGATCGCGTGCGGATCATGCGGCTCGGTGACTTCGAGGATCCAGGATGTCGGCAATCCCTGGCTGGACGCCGGCATCGTGGCGTTCTCGACGCTGAACTACCGCCACGACCGTGACTACTGGCAGAAGTGGTATCCGGCCGATCTGATTTCCGAGAGCTTCCCCGGTCAGTTCCGGAACTGGTTCTATTCGATGATCGCCCAGAGCACCGCAATCACCAACGAGCCGGCCTTCCTGAACGTCTTCTCGTACGCGCTGATGCGCGACGAAAAGGGTGCGGAAATGCACAAGAGCAAGGGAAACGCGATCTGGTTTGATGAAGCAGCAGAGATCTCCGGCGTTGATGTGATGCGCTGGCTCTTCACCACAGTCAATCCGAGCCACAACCTGAACTTCGGCTATTCGGTGCTCGATGAGGTTCGGCGACGTTTCATCTTGCCGCTATGGAACTCCTACTCGTTTTTCGTGACCTATGCGCGACTGGACGAGTTCGACCCAACGTCCACACCGGCCGTACCTGTCTCAGAACGCACTGTCCTCGATCGCTGGCTCATTTCACGGCTGAACCATGTCGTCGCGAGCGTCAATGAGTCGTTGCAAGCCTACGAGCCAGACAGGGCCTCGCTTGCAATCGAGCACTTCGTGGTCGAGGAACTATCGAACTGGTACATCCGGAGGAACCGGCGCCGCTACTGGAAATCCGAGGCAGATCAGGACAAGGCCGCTGCTTATCACACGCTGTATGAAGCGCTGACGACGGTGAGCAGGTTGCTGGCGCCATTTACGCCGTTCCTCGCCGAGTCGATGTACCGAAACCTCGTCTGCTCGTTCGACAGCGAGGCGGTGGAATCGGTTCATCTGACCGAATACCCGGTCCCTGACGCTGACCTCATGGATGACAGCCTCAATCTCGACATGAGTGCAGTCCTGGAGGTGGTGGCCCTCGGTCGATCGGCGCGATCTGAGGCTGGCATCAAGATTCGGCAGCCGCTTCCTGCCCTGCTTGTGTACGCGCGAGACTCAGACTACTTCGGTGCAGTTACGCGAATGCAGGATCTGGTGTGCGACGAGTTGAATGTGAAAGCGATCGAACCACTGACGGAACTCGGCGACGTCGTGACCTATGAGATTCGCCCGAATCTGAGTATCCTCGGGCCCAGGTATGGAAAGCGGCTGGGACAAATTCGCGCCGCTTTGGCGACTGTGCCGCCTGCTCGCGTTGCCGATCTTGTTTCACGACGTGAGTCAGTGACCCTGACCCTGGAAGCAGGAGATCAGATCGATCTTCTTCCTCAGGAAATCCTTGTGGATTTGCGAAAACAACCGGGCTTTGCCGCCGCTGAGGGCCTGAATGCGACGGTTGTACTAAACACTGACCTGACGCCGGAACTGATTCAGGAGGGCCTGGTTCGCGACTTCGTACGTGGCGTTCAGGACGCTCGCCGATCTGCCGGCTATCAGATCGAGGACCGCATCGAGCTGCGCTACGATGCCGATCCGGAAGTGAAGATCGCCTTGGACCAGTACGCTGACTATGTCAAATCGGAAACGCTGGCATCGTCAATTGATGCGAACGCCGAATCGGGTGCTTCCGATCAACCCGAGCCCGCAGTTGTGGAAGGACCAGGTGGCGCTCTGACTGCCGACGGTGCATACCGCGACCAGATCGAAGTTGGTGGCCACGGCGTGAGAATCGCGCTGCGCAGGGCGTAGTAATGGCATGTGCCAGAATGAACCGCTCGGCGCAGAAACCGAAAAGGTATTTTGCGTGAATAATATCCGCGCATGGTATCATGCAGGAGCTATCCGGATGACGGCAATTGTTGTCATCCGGCTCTCTGTGTCCAGAGGTTGATCATTTGAGCACGCCTGAAGTCGCGGTAAGCGGATCGATTGCCTACGACCACATTATGTCGTTTGGTGGTTCGTTTGGTGACCACATCATTCCCGAGAAAACGCACGTCATTTCACTCAGTTTCCTGGTTGACTCATTGAAGAAGCAGCGAGGAGGAGTCGCCGGAAACGTTTGCTACAGCCTGGCGCTTCTCGGAACGCCCTCACTACTGATTGGTGCAGCTGGAGAAGACTTCGATACCTATGCTGAGACGTTCGAGGCGCTCGGAATCGACCTGACTAACGTGCTAAGGGCGACCGACTCTCTGACGGCTTCAGCATTCATGATGGCTGACCAGCAGGACAATCACATCGCCTCGTTTTTCCCCGGCCCGGCCTCCCAGGCGACTGCAATCGACGCGCTGCCGATTGGAAACGCCTGCCGCTATGCCATCGTCGGCGCTACGTCCCCTGAGGTCATGACCCAGCATGCCGCCCAATTTGGAGCGAGTGCCGCCCGGTTGATATTCGATCCAGCATTTCAGATCATTCTCCTGACACCCGAACAGCTTGTCGCCGGTATGGAGCAATCCTGGGGAATCGTCAGCAACGACTATGAATTCGCGATGATCGAGCGAAAGACCGGTCTGTCGGTCAGGGACATCGCCGAAAGAGTCGAGTTGGTTGTCGTGACCTATGGCGAAAAGGGATCAGAGCTTATCAGCGGCGGAAATTCAGTTCGCGTTCCGGCGGCACCTGTCGACCAAGTCGTTGACCCGACCGGAGCCGGCGATGCCTATCGTTCAGGACTTGTCAAAGGTCTGTTGCTCGGGCTCGATCTCCAGATTGCCGGCCGAATTGCCGGTCTTGCAGCCGCGTATGCCGTTGAGGCCCTGGGCACGCAAGCTCATGAGTACAGCGTCCCGGACTTTCTCGAGCGATTCGATCGGTCGTTTCCGGAGTTTGCCGGAGCACTCAGCGAATCTGACGTTCAACAACAAATTCAGTGATTTGAGTATGAAGCGCCAATAACCACCTCTGGAGGAATGTTCCATGGCAACGCAGTCAATGTCGTTTGAAATCAAAGATCCATCTCTGGCGCCAGACGGACGTCGGCGCATCGAATGGGCGGCGCGTGAAATGCCGGTTCTGAAGCAAATCACCGAGCGTTTTGCTCAGGAACGGCCACTTGAGGGCATACGGCTTCTCGCATGTGCGCATATCACATCCGAGACGGCGAATCTGGCTCTGGCGTTCAAGGCCGGCGGCGCAAACGCAGTCCTTTGCGCCAGCAACCCGCTTTCAACCCAGGATGACGTCGCAGCCGCCCTGGTCGACGCCGGTATCCCCGTCTTTGGGATCAAGGGCGAGGACAACGAAACCTACTATCGCCATATTCACACTGCCCTGGACCACAAACCGCAGCTGATCATCGATGACGGTGCCGACGTCGTCACCACGCTGCACACGACCCGGCGTGAGCTGCTCGATGCGATTATCGGTGCGACTGAAGAGACGACGACCGGCGTCATTCGCGACCGGGCAATGGAGGCCGATGGCACGCTCCAGTTTCCCATTGTGGCTGTGAACGATGCCGATACAAAGCACTTCTTTGACAATCGATACGGCACTGGACAGAGCACAATTGATGGAATCTTGCGAGCGACCAATATTCTGATCGCTGGCAAGACGGTCGTCGTGGCAGGCTATGGATGGTGTGGCAAAGGTATTGCCATGAGGTTGCGCGGAATGGGTGCTCGCGTCATTGTCACGGAAATCGACCCAGTCAAGGGTCTCGAAGCTGCCATGGATGGCTTCGCTGTCATGACAATGGCCCGTGCCGCCGCGCAAGGCGATCTTTTCGTGACGGCTACCGGCAATATCAATGTCATCGACCGCGACGACTTCGCTCAGATGAAGGACGGCGCAATTCTGGCCAACGCTGGCCACTTCAACGCAGAGGTCAATTTGGCGGCACTTTCCGAGATGGCCGGCGAGGGACGTCGAACCCTGCGACCGATGGTCGAGGAATTCAAAATTGCGGAAGATCAGAGTGTGATCGTGCTTGGCGAAGGTCGGCTGATCAACCTTGCGGCGGCCGAAGGTCATCCCGCCAGCGTGATGGACATGAGTTTTGCGAACCAGGCCCTTGCTGCGGGTTATATAGTGCGAGAGACCGGAAAGCTCGAGAATCGTGTCTACCAGGTACCTGTCGAGATCGATCATGAGATCGCGCGGCTCAAACTCATCAGCATGGGTGTTGAGATCGATGTACTGACAGCAGAGCAGCAGCACTATCTGACATCCTGGGAAGCCGGAACCTGATAGACGCTCGTCGTCAGTACCCCGTGCATCGAACTACGTGAATAGACCGTGACGTTTCAGAAGGTAAAAGCCGCATGACAACAACATTCAGCAGCTCACCCCAAAGCCTGTTCACATCGGAATCAGTGACCGAAGGACATCCGGACAAGATTTGCGATCAGATTTCGGACGCGGTGCTGGACGCGGTCCTCAAATCGGACCCGACCGGAAGAGTCGCGTGCGAGGCAGCAGCCACTACCGGACTTGTGCTGGTGTTTGGAGAGATCACGACTGAATCGTATGTCGAAATTCCCGAAGTCGTTCGGGATGTTATTCGGGAGATTGGATACCGTGACAGCGCTCACGGCTTCGACTATGAAACATGCGGCGTCATTTCATCAATCAAAGGCCAAAGCCACGAGATCGACGCTGGCGTTTCAGAGGCCTTCGAGCATCGGGATGGCAATGTGGACGCGAGTGATCTGGACCGAATGGGAGCTGGCGACCAGGGAATGATGATCGGCTTCGCCTGCAACGAGACCCCTGAACTCATGCCGCTGCCGATTTCATTGGCACATGGGCTGGTTCGTCAGCTTTCGCTTTCTCGCAAGTCTGGAGAGCTCGACTGGTTGCGGCCAGATGGCAAGAGCCAGGTAACCGTCGAGTATCGCTATGGCGTTCCTGCAAGGGTCGATACTGTTGTAATGTCCACACAACATGCCGAGCCAGTAACCAATCGGGAGATCGAGGAAGCTTTGCGAGAGAGCGTCATTCTCAAGGTGATTCCGGCTCATCTCCTCGACGATCGAACCCGCATCCTGATCAATCCCAGTGGGCGATTCACTCTTGGTGGTCCGATTGCCGACGCTGGACTGACAGGTCGAAAGATCATTGTGGACACGTACGGCGGCATGGCTCGGCACGGCGGTGGAGCGTTCTCTGGCAAGGATCCGAGCAAGGTCGACCGTTCGGGAGCGTATGCGGCCCGGCACGTTGCCAAGAACATTGTGGCTGCGGGCCTTGCGGATCGATTCGAAATCCAGATCTCCTATGCAATCGGCGTTGCTCAACCTGTGTCTATTATGGTCGAGACCTTTGGAACCGGGAAAGTCAGTGACGAGCGAATCGAGCATGTCGTTCGAACCCACTTCGATCTCAGACCTGCCGCTATCATTCGCCACTTCGATCTGCTGCGACCCATCTACCGGGCGACCGCTGCGTATGGTCACTTCGGCAGGGACGATCTGAATGCACCATGGGAGCGGCTGGATAAAGCCGAAGCGATTCGTGCCGATGTTGGTGTCGCCCTGGACGCCACGGTGGCCTAGGCATCACGGTGCACCGAGCACTTTCGGAGATTGCTGACTTGAACTGGCGCGCTCGAACTCCGTTCGATCAGGGCCTTGTTCGGTCGTGATCTCGCCCATCCGTCGATTCGGAGCATCCAGCGGTTGATTCGGTAGTCAATGGTCTCAGGCTTCGATCCGGAGGATCTTGATCTTCTTCGGGCCACCGGGTGTCAGCACATCGGCCGTGTCACCTGGTTTTCTACCCAGCAGTGCCTTTCCGATTGGCGACTCGTTTGAGATCCGCCCAATTGCAGGCTTGGCTTCTATCGCTCCCACCAGTGTGTACTGTTCCTCTTCACCTTCGAAATCAACGACGACCGTACTGCCGACTCGGACAACTCCTGTGCTTGGTCCGGCGTCGTCCACAACGACTGCGTTTCGCAACAGCGTTTCCAGATCGGCAATACGCCGTTCATTCATCATCTGGTCGTGGCGGGCGGCATCATAGCCCGAGTTTTCCCGCAAATCGCCGTGCGACCGCGCTTCGGCAATTGCCTCTGTGATCGCGCGCCGACGCACGGTCGTCAGTTCTTCGAGCTCCTCAGTCAGGCGCTCAAGTCCGTCCTTCGTAACTGGAATCTGCTTATCGCTCACTGTAGTTCCGCCTTGACTTCAATACGTTTCGACCTATCAATCAGGTACTCGGAATGTTCTTGCTACTCGACTTCAAGCATGGCCTCGATTTCCACCGCAATGTTGCCAGGAAGCGCGGCAAACCCCACGGCGGATCGAGTATGTCGGCCTGCTTCACCAAACACCTCAACCATCAGATCGGAGCATCCATTGATGACGAGTGGATGGTCCGCAAAATCAGGCATTGAGTTGACCATCCCCAATAGTTTCACGACGCGTTGGACCCGGTCCAGATTTCCGAGGGCGTACTTTGCGGTTGCGATGATGCTGAGCCCAACTTCTCGCGCAACGTCATACGCTTCCTCAGTGGTCAAGTCGCGACCTACTTTGCCCTTCATTGCCGACTCACTTGGCCCGGTGCCGGAAATGAACAGCAGGTTGCCTGTCTGGTAGTAACGGACATAGGTCGCAATCGGCTTCGCAGGCTCGGGAAGTTTGATACCCAGTTCCTGCAGTCGGCTCTCAATAGTCATGGTCTCCCCTTCCAAACTCAACTTGGCCAGTATGAAACGGCCACTAACTCCAGCCGAGGCAGTCGCCCAACCTGCTGACCGCGCTCTCCAGCAGATCATCACTCGTCGCAAACGAGAGCCTGAGGTGGCCTTCGCCTGCCTGTCCAAACGCAACTCCGGGGGTCACGGCTACGCGGGCCTCTTGCAGCAGCTTATCCGCCAGCGCCATCGAGTCCATTCCGGTGCCTCTGGCGTCAGGAAACGCGTAGAATGCTCCTTCTGCCGCGGTCCACCTGATGCCTTTGACCCTGTTCAATCCTTCTGCCATTGCCAGGCGACGCCGGTCCCAGGCAGAAACCATCTCGCCAATGAACTCCTGCGGTCCAGTCAACGCCGCAACTCCTCCGGCCTGCACAAACGAGGTGGCATGAGTGACAGAGTGACTCTGGACTTTGGCGATTTCATCGATGAGGGTTTTCGGACCCGCAACGTATCCCAGCCGCCAGCCAGTCATGGCATAGGCCTTGGAGAGGCCATTGAATGTCAGCGTGCGCTCCCACATTCCGGGCATGGTCGCAATGCTCGCATGCTGATGCCCATCGTAAACGATCTTTTCGTACATTTCATCTGTGTAGACAAGCATGTCTCGATCGCGTGCAAAGCCACAAATGGCTTCGAACTCGTCTGTGCTGAGCACCCTACCTGTCGGGTTGTTCGGTGAATTTACAATCATCCCGCGCGTCTCTGGAGTGTATGCGGCCTCGAGCACTTCCCTGGTGACCCGGAAGTTGTCGTCAGGATCGAGGCCGGCGCTAACCACCCGCCCACCAGCAAGTTCCACCATCGACTGGTATGACACCCAGGCCGGCTCCAGCAACATGATGTCAACCCCCTCTTCAACGGTCGCCATCAAGGACGCATACAGGGCCTGCTTTCCGCCAGGAGTAACGATGATCTCGGCGGGCTGATACTCAAGTCCGTTGTCAACGCTGAGCTTGGTTGCGATCGCCTTCTTGAGTGCCGGGGTTCCGTTGCTCGCGACGTAGTGTGTGTCTCCACTATGCATTGCACTGGCCGCTGCATCACGCACGTGTTGTGGCGTAATGAAGTCAGGATCGCCTCCGCCCAAATCGATCACGTCGATACCCTTGGCCTTCAGTGCCCGTGCCTTGTCGGAGACGGCGAGCGTGGGCGACGGTGCTGCTGCTACGACTCGCCTGCTGAGAAATGATGACAAATCCCGTTGCTGTGCTTGCATGGATGGCTCCTGAAAAACGCGAACACCGAAAGCGGCGTACCGAAGTATCCCGCGAAGTCAAATCTGTCGACAAGCGTGCGTTCTGTGAACTGCCAAAGCGCGACAGTCCTTTCTGGGCAACTCCAAGATCATGTAAGCACTGCAGCTTTGAAGTGACGATGGCAAACTCGACATTCTGTTGGGCTGATCATTGCTTCAGGGCGCCAGATTTTGGCCGTACCAAATCCTGATCTGAACGGAAACGGCATACTTGGAGCGGGACCAGCCCAAGGTCCTGAGTCCGCAGTGCTTCAATCAGGAAAGGCCGCAATGGACAACCACTCGTTCCTTTCCAATCTCGTCAGGCAACAACGATCCATTGAGCTAAGAATGCTTCGAACCGGTGGAAGCCGCTGGATTGAAGCAAATAGTGTTCGCCTGCTGCGCATCAGCCTGGGTCTCGTTTTCTTTCTTTTTGGTGTGCTCAAGTTCTTTCCCGAAATAAGCCCGGCCGAGGAGCTTGCAACTCGCACCGTCGAACGAATGACTTTTGGCCTGATTTCGGGCAATACCGCACTCTGGATGGTGGCTGCTTTAGAAACCACCATTGGCCTATGTCTCATCCTGGGCAAGTGGTTGCGCCTCGGCTTGGCGCTGCTGATGGTGACGCTCGTGGGCATCATGGCTCCTCTGGCCCTTTTCCCTGGAGAGCTCTTCTCGAGGCGATACCATGCTCCGACCCTGGCGGCACAGTATGTTCTGAAAGACATTGCCCTGGCCGGCGCGGTTCTGGTGTTGATCTCACACGAGATTCGCTCGCGCCGAGCCGCACTTAATGCGTTAGAGGAACACTAAAAACCCACTGAAGAGTTTCCCCGGTAAGTCCCGGGTTCAATATCCGAACAGAAGTTTCGGCTAGCCTTGAGTGATGCCTGTCGAGCAGCAAGGGCCGGCTTATGAAGTCGTCTCACTGTGACGGATGCCAGGAATTCGGTCGACACCTTGGTGTGACCATGCCCGGCTCATCCTCTGTTTTCACCGCGAAAATCGAATTGACACCACACTTCAGTCAGTGTGAAAGACCTCGTCGAGCGTATGCCACCACTCGTCCTGTTCACGCCCTGGCACTGGGACCTGCATTGGGCCGCAGACCGCCCACCACTCCCGCGTTTTTGGGTCGGCTGACATCCTGGCCATGTCGGCAACAAAGTCAATTCCGACATACTCGAAGTAGGCAAAAAGAAGTTCACCATATCGAAAAATGCTGTAGTTTCGGATGTTGCATTCGTGAATGGTCGCTAGCACCTCGGGCCACACTGAACTGTGCAATGCCTCGTATTCCTCGACTCTGTCGGGATCGATGCCAATCACCTGTCCAAATCGTTGCATTGCCTTAACCTCCTTTGGGCAACCTCTGCGCCAGGAAAGGGCGTACCAAGGGTCCCCCGAGTGCCTCACCAAGCGCGCCAGATCGTACCCCTGCCTTCCAGACTGCTATCAGCACATCGTACTGGAAGGTCGATCAGTACCGCTGGAAGCCCGCTCAACAGATCCTGGCACTCTCCCTTGCAGAGTGCTAAGTGATTGAGTATGCTAGGAGCGTTGAATCGGTGGGGCGCTGCCTGCGGGTAGCGCTTCAGTCTGTGACGGACTGATGTGGATCAGTCCGGT
>JBGTJM010000452.1:0-3266 GCA_041745115.1 Thermomicrobiales bacterium | reverse complement strand
GGCTGAAGCGACCAGGCGAGCCCTGCGGATGGCGACGAGTGGTCGACCGGGGGCCGTCCATCTCAGTCTGCCGACCGATACGCTGGAAGGCGAGACGCCGGACCGGTCTGTTTATGGCGACCCGACGTTCGGACGGGCACCAGCTTTGAGAACACGTCCGGACGCTGACCTGGTCGAGCAGGCCGCACGTATCGTGGAGGCGGCGAGGCGGCCAGTGATCGTCGCTGGTGGCGGGGTGCTCGTTTCCGAGGCAAGTGGCGCGCTCACGAGGCTGGCAGAAGAATGTGGTATTCCGGTTGCCACCTCGATCAATGGCAAGGGAAGCATCGCTGAGACGAGCCCGGTGGCAATTGGCGTGGTCGGAGGGAACGGTGCATGGTCGTTCACCAACCAGTTGGTGAGCGATGCCGATCTGGTTGTCTTCGTCGGAACGCGGACTGACTCCACGACAACCCATCACTGGAAAGTGCCGGCGCCGGACGATGGTCCGCTGGCGATTCAGATCGATATCGAGTCCTGGGAAATTGGCAATAACTACCGTATGGCGGTTGGAATGCTTGGCGATGCTCGCCTGTCCCTGGAAGACCTCTACGCGGCGATTTCGAACGCAGCGGGTCTGCGCGAACGGCATCAGGATCGGCTCGATGAGATCGCGATGCGGAAATCAGCTCACTGGAACACAGTTGCAGCTGAAGCTGTGATCGGTACCCGGCCAGTAAAACCACAGGTCGTCGTTCGGGCGTTGCGAGAGTATCTGGATGATAGCGCGATCATCGTGGCCGATCCCGGTACGCCAACACCATTTCTCGGTGCGCAGTTCGAGCTGCGAGCTGGTGGCAGAACTACAGTGATTCCCCGCGCACATGGAGGTCTGGGCTACGCGATTCCCGGCGTGGTAGGTGCGTCGATGGCTGCTCCAGATCGCCGGGTCATCGGATTCACCGGTGACGGGAGTTTCGGCATGTCGTGCGGGGAAATGGAGACAATCACGCGGCTGTCGCTGCCGGTCGTCCTGATTCAATGCTCCAATGGCACCTACGGTTGGATCAAGGAGCTGCAGCACCTGTATCACCAGGATCGCTATTTTTCCGTCGATTTCGATTCGGTCGATTATGCGACGATCGCTCGTGGATTCGGGTTTCAGTCAGCACATGTCACTGACCCTGATCGGGTTGGCCCTGTGATTCAAGAGGCCCTGAATGACGGACGGCCCTATTTCGTCAACATTGTCACCGAGTCTCAGATTACCGAGACGCCACCAGTCGCGGCCTGGCTAGAGGCTGTTGCCGCGCGCACGTTGCTCAGCCAGTGATCAAGCAGACGGGAGAGGCGATGCCAGGCGAACGAGTTCCACTGATTCTCGATGTCGACACCGGGATCGACGATGCGTTAGCGATCGCGCTAGCGGCGCTGTCAGGGCCGGCTGAACTCGTTGCAGTGACTACGGTGGCCGGGAATACCTCCATCGCCAACGCTACGCGAAACACACTCGATGTTCTCGATATGCTCGGCAGATCGGATGTTCCTGTGCATCGGGGTGCCAGTCGACCATTGGCGCGTCCGCTGCAAACAGCGTCGCATGTGCATGGGGCCAATGGTATTGGTGGTGCCGCATTGCCGCGAAGCGCGCGGCAGGTCGGCAAGGATCGAGGGCCTGCGGCGATCATTCGTCTGGCGCACGAACGTCCCGGTGAGCTGACTCTTGTTTGTGTCGGCCCGTTGACCAACCTGGCCATTGCTCTAAACGTAGAGCCTGATTTGCCATCGCTGATTAAGTCGATCGTGGTTATGGGCGGTGCGTATGTTGTGCAGGGAAATGTGACTGAATCGGCGGAGTTTAATTTCTACTGTGATCCTGAAGCAGCCGATCAGGTGCTGGCAACCCCATTTGCCGAGACCATCCTCATTGGTCTCGACGTTACCCACAAGGCCGGGATGAGTCGAGATCAGTTCGACCAGGCCAGCCATGTGGAGACCGCTGGAGCCCAGCTCCTTGAGCTCGCCTACGGGCACACATTCAGCGATCCGGCCACTGACAATGCCCATATCCATGATGCGCTGGCAGTGGCCGTTGCCCTGGATCGCGCACTAGTTTCAACCGAAGAGCATCAGGTTCGCGTGATGGCCGGCTTTGACGAGCGAGGAGCTTCTCGCATCGTCCAGGCTGCTCCGGTTCAGATCGGCGTCGATGTGGATCGGGCGCGATTCCATGCGGAATTCTTCCGGACCTTCGGCGTGTCTTCCTGAGTGTGACAGGCCAGACAGTTTTCTAAAGAGGGGCTAGAATCTCATTCATCCTGGTCACCTGTGGCACACTGATCGAAATCATCGAGACACCGACGGGAACGACTGAGGAGGTCAGGAATGACCGAACCCACGATCGAACAGAGTTCTATCCAGGATCGCGATCTTCTTCTGAGACTAAGCCTCTACTTCGATTCGTTCGATCAAAGGATTAGGCAGGGACAGGGTTGGTTCATCTTCAACGCAGAGGGTGGGCGCGGTCGCCGGATATCCACGTTCATCGAGCGTCGGATTCATGAACATGAGCCAGGAGTGCATTCGTTCGTGATTCACTGGCGTGATTTCGCGCTCAGCGCCTATGTCAATGAGGTCGGTATACCCCAGCTGGAGCCTGAAGTGGCCGGACCTGCAACTAGCGCCAGACTGATCAAGGAGGTCGCTTTTGCCCGGCAGGTTACTTCGGAAGTCTGGGATCGGTGTTCGACTGCTGAGGTGCTGATGCTGGTTGGACTGAAGCCAGCGTACCAGCATGAAGTGACGTTTCTTGACCGTGCCATCGATGAGCGATACCGGCAACGACTGGCCACTATTCTGGTAACCCCAGAAACGCCAAGTGACCTAGAGGCGGATCTCGCGACGCTTGATCCAACGCAGATGTATTGGGATCGGCTGTTCACCAGAATGTATGAGACGAGTCTCGTGGCGCTCTAGGCCCGGCTTGTCACGAATCGCGATGGACAGCGAGGTCTGCGAAATCCATAAAGGATTCGCGGGCGGCGGAGTCCTTAATGATCGACAGGCGATTTTTCGCCTGGAGAATGATGTGCTCTGCGTCGCGGAGCGCTTGTTCAGCGCAGCCGGATGAGCGAATCTCGGTCAGTGTTTGCTCAACTACCTCGTCGGAGGCATCTCCTGCGACAATATTCGCGATCCTGGTCCGGGCATCGGCTGAAACATCGGGGCTGTTCAGAAAGTGGATGACCGGCAGCGTTATGGTGCCCTGCCGCAGATCGTTGCCGGCC